>JAMCVO010000013.1 GCA_023475715.1 Actinomycetota bacterium | reverse complement strand
GTATTTGTAGGAGTTTCGGTTGCGGGTCAGCTTACTGCAGAAATATCTTCCAGGTTGATTCCACTGAAACTTGGTTCAAGAAGCTTGACAGTTTCTACTATCGTGTCTGTATCTTGAGTGTTAAGGCAAAGAGGAAAAGCATTGACAGCACCAAACTCTTTAAATAAAACACACTTTCCTTCCATTACAGGAAGACCTGCAAGAGCCCCGATATTTCCAAGCCCCAGAACAGCAGATCCGTCACTAACGACAGAAATCATATTACCAATTGAGGTATATTTATATCTTAACATCGGATCTTTCTGAATCTGTCTGCAAGGTTCTGCAACACCGGGACTATAAGCCATCGCTAAATCATGCTGGCTGTTTACCTGGACTTTGCTTATCACGCTGATTTTCCCCGTATATTTTTCATGCATCTCAAGTGCATCATCGTAAATGCTCAATATGATTTCCTTTCTTTAATTAAAAAAGCTAACTATTTTTTTGCAATTCTTACAACAATCTTTACAAAATTTGCAATAATCTGGATAACCAAAATAAGAATAATCAGACCTGAAATTATTTTTAAAATCAAAGGCAGTAATTCTGCTACTTTATCGTAAGGAATTATATTGAAATCTATGGGAAATAACAATAAAAAATTTGCAATTACTGCAACTGCAAATATTGCACAAACGATTTCAATAATTCTTGCAAGAATATACCTGTCAAAAATCAGAAGAATTATATTACCTACAACTATGATAAATAATCCTGCCGTTATTAATGGCACTAATTTGGAAAAATCGCTTGTTATTATTGAAAATTTATGCCATGTCAGTGCCCCATTTGATTGTTCAAACTGATAATAAGCAATATAACTGTTGAAGAAATTAAAAAAAATAATTAAAACAAGGCTCCATATTATATTCCACACATAAGAAAAAGCCCTTCTTCCTCTTTTATTCTCATAAGATTCTTCATCATGGTCTGCTCTGTGACTTCTATAAATGTAATCTTCGCCGTCATAATTTCCTTTATGCGAGCTGGGTGCTTTCGCAGATTCAGAATTTTCTTTTTTGTTATCTTCTTCCAACTAAGGCACCTCCTAAAAATTATAGTATGCAAATTATAATTTTATTAAGATTTGTAATTATATTACTTTTATTTTAATAAAAAAACTGTGATTAATTTAAATATTATAATGGAATAATAAATTCTTGTCGCGCTCAGAACAGAAATAATTTGTTTTTAATGATAAAATAATATCGCAGATATTGATTATGCTTAAATTCATTTTTCTGCTTTAATTAAATAACAGACGTTATATTTTAATTTTCTCTAAGAAAGGAAGCAAGATGGTGGAGGTTTTAAGATTTAAAAAAGAAGATCTGCTGGCTTATGTCGTCAAATATATGGGTAAATTGGGAGTGCCGCCAGAAGATGCGAAAATCGTTGGTGATGTTCTTTTAAGTGCTGATATCAGGGGTACAGATTCACATGGTCTGATCAGACTTGCTTCTTATTACGGCAACAGGATAAGAAATAAATTTATAAATCCATTGACTCCTATGAGTATCATCTCCGAAACCGTGACAACTGCATTAATAGACGGCGGCAATGGATGCGGTCAGGTTGTTTCTTATAAGGCTATGAAACTTGCCATTGAAAAAGCAAAAAAAAGCAATGTCGGAATTGTAACTGTAAAACACAGTGACCATTATGGAATAGCTGCATATTATGCAATGATGGCTCTTGAGGAAGATATGATCGGGATAAGTATGACAAACTCACAACCTCTTGTTGCTCCGACTTATGGCAAGTCTGCTGTTCTTGGGACAAATCCTATAGCGGTAGCTGCACCTTCATACAAAGAATATCCGTATGTCCTTGATATGGCAACCAGCACTGTGCCAATCGGAAGAGTGAAGGTTTATGAGAAGGAGGGTAAGAAGCTGCCTCTAGGATGGGCTATAGATAATGAAGGAAATATTACCGACGATCCCAGGAAATGTCAGTCCGGATACATAGGAGCTTTAATGCCTCTTGGCGGAACAGATATAATGAGGGGTTACAAAGGTTACGGACTTGCGCTGCTTGTTGATATACTTTGTGGTATTTTGCCCGGAGGTTCTAATCTGACAGAGATAGGTTTTCCTTCTGATCCAAAAGAAGCAGATGTTGGTCATTTCTTCATGGCAATAAATATAAATGCTTTCAGACCTGTAATTGATTTTAAAAAACAAATGGATCATGTTGTTGAAATGCTTAAAAGTGCTCCTAAAGCTCCTGGTCATGACAGGATATATATTGCAGGTGAAAAAGAATATGATAATGCAAAATACAATGAAGAACACGGCGTACCTGTTATTTCTCCGGTAATTGAGGACCTGAAAAAAGATGGGGAAAGAATGGGAGTTCCATTTGATATTATGCCTGTAAGCAGAGGGAGAGGAAATAAAATAAAAAATAAAAACTTGCAGCAGGAATGACAATCATTTTTTAGAAACAAATTTATTGTCTTTTATATAAAAACGGAGCAGCTTGTCTGTTCCGTTTTTTATTCCGATTCTTGATTTGGACACGATTTCTTTTTTGTCAGCCTGAAATTGCTTTCCAAATTCTTTTCCGTCAATTACAAATATGGAACTTCCCATATTGGTTAAATCCATACCGTTAAAATTTTTCTTTATTCCAAAAGCCTGGGTTAGTTTGCCTGGGCCATTCGTTAAATTTCCAAGCATATCTGTTGATCTTCTATTAACCATTAAATTGATTCCATGTAAAGGTTCAATTGCCCTTATCAATACCGCTCCTGGAATACCAAACTTCTCGGTGACTGTATTAAGAAGCCAGTGATTCCCGTAACAAAAATAAACATATGCAATACCGGGAGTTTCGAACATAATTTTTGAGCGAGGTGTTTCACCATTACAAGCATGGCTGGCAGGATCATTCAGACCATAATATGCCTCATCTTCGACAATTATACCTGCACAAAACTCATTTTTAGAATCCGCATCAACTGACTTGGCAACAAGTATTTTGCCTAACAGTGCCTGTGCCACAACCGATGTGTCTCTTTCATAAAAAGACCTGTCCAGAATTAAATTTTCAAGTATCGATTTGTTTTTTAAAATATTTTCAATCATAGTTATCTGTTTAAAAATATATTTGTTATCTCTGTATATATCCTGAAAACGGCAGTACTGTCTTTATAATAAAATCATTTAAACTCTTGTTGGCAAGATTAATATTTTTTATAGTTCTTAAAACCGATTTGGTCTTTGATCTTGAAAAAAGCATCTTTAAAAGAAACAGAAACTTTTTAAAAATACCATTGTGATTAAATTCAATAAAAAACCGGGAAATACTTTCAGTCAGATTGTCCGATATTGACCTGATGCAGATAACGGGTATTCCTTTCCTGATAGCAGCATCTGCAATATAAAAACTTTCCATGTCGATTACCTCCACGCCGCATGTTTTATTTAATGCTATCTTATCTTCATAACTTGTTACTACACTAGGAACCGTCCCCCCGCGAATTTTCAAAATCTCCATATTAAATATGTCATTATTCTTAATATCAACCTGCATATCGGCAACATCATTTAGACTATTTAATTTTATATGTTTCCCACCCGGTATTTTTTCCAGATTTTTAACTGTTTCATAAATAGCAAGATCACCTATCCTCAAGTTTTCAATGAGAGCTCCGCTTATCCCCTGGATTAAAAAAACAGGATTACTCAGATTTAGCATAATAATATTATTTACACAGATAGCGGCGTTTAATCTGCCTATACCGGTAATTGCCACTACTATCCCACGGTTAAAAATTTCACCGGTATAGACCACTGAATTAAAATTTTTAATAATTTTTTTGCAGTTCATCAGCTTTAATAATCCATCTGCTTCATTCTTAAATGCCGCAAATACTACAAGCATCCTTAAATCCTTTCTATAAGCAACTCCGGACAAATTTAATAAATATTATATAAATTTCTTTAAAATATAAAATAATCATTAAAAATGATAAATATGCTATTGACTAATTAGTCAAATGCATATTTAATATTGATATGAACTTTTTTAAAAATTTTAAAATCTATAAAAAAAATCCGGCAATCATTTCAAAATTTTGTGTTCCTGCTTTATCGTCTTTAATTTTATTGACAATAATTTTCAGTTTTATGATTTCACCAGGTACCCAGAAACTTCTTTTCGCAGAAGAATCTGCCAGTAACAACAATAATATACATGATACTGAGAGAAAAACAAAAGTTCCATTTATTATTCCTCTAGATGGTCGGACTTGTATAGGTTTCAGGGAGGAATATTTCGACAAAGAGAAAAAAGTAATCCGAAAGCACACCGGTATTGACATTGCAGGAGAATTTAATCAGGTTGTTTCAGCCTCTGGCAATGGAATTGTAACATATATTGGTTTATCTCCTATTGGCGGAAGAACAATAGTAATAAGACACAACGCAAAAATCAGGACAACATATCTGAACTTACTGAATATTTATGTTTCCATTGGAGACTATATTCAGCAGGGAGAAATTATTGCCACAATCGGTGCTGATGATGATCCCTCTTCGCTTCAAAACACACATCTGCACTTCGGAATAATTTACGATGATTTCTATCTGGATCCGACAGATATATTTAAAATCAGTTACATTAATATTTCCAGTTATATAATCTTAAAATATCTGGAAGAGGATTTTAGGTTGCGATAAAATATAAATATATCAGAGCCTTGGATATTTATGCTTCCAGAAATATTGACTTTGAAGATGCTCTAAGCTTTGCCCATATGGAAAAGCGCCAAATAAAGGAAATCTATAGCTATGATAGGGATTTTGATAAACTCGAAGAGCTGAAGCGGCTGGAACCATAGTAATAATAGTTTATTTAACCACCGGATATCCCTTTGCAATCCATTCCGTAATACCCCCTGTCATGTTATAAATCTGGGTAAAACCGCTTTTTGCCAGTATCTGGGCAGCCTGGGTGCTTCTATTACCGCTTTTACAATAAACTATTATAGGTTTATCTGTAGAGATTTCCGAAATCCTTTTTTCCAGTTCGTTAACAGGTATTAAGATCGAGTTCTCAAGATGTCCTTCGGTATATTCATTCTTATTTCTGACATCTAAAAGAAAATATTTATTTTTATCCTTTAACATGTCAAATACTTCATCTGCACTTACATTCTTTATGGTATCTTGCGATACTGTCGAAGCAACCTCCTGGCTTGAGGTTTGTGTTGAAGTATTTTCATTTGATGAAGCAGGAAGATTTGAGTTAGACGTTAATGTATCCTGACTTTTTTGACTGTCGTTCTTTGAACAGGAAAATAAAAAAAATGAGGCTGCCAATATCATTATAGCCAATAATATAACATAAAAATAATAACTGGAATTCTTAGTATTATTCAAAATAGCTCCTGAGTTTTATTTTTAAGCTTTTAATGAAGTGTATGCTTAAGCCGGATTAAAATAAGATTCGATGTTGTGGAACTCTTCATCTATTTTCTTTGTAATGTTTTCTTTATCAACACCGAACTCTATAATATTCAGCGTCATATTAATTTTAGCAAATGTTTTTCTTAACGCACCCTTAATGGTAGGTACTTCTTTACAGTCTAAAACACTTACCTGTAAATAATCTTCTCCGTCAGTAGTTGAAATAAATTTAATATGACCGAGCTTTTCACATCCATTCAAATTCAGGAATTCTATCAGCTTATTGGCAAATTCCAATATCTTATTTAAGAATTCTTCTTTTTTAATCGGTTTTGAAGCTGTGAGGATAATTTTTCTTGTTAATGCAACTGATTTAATTTCATTCATTATTTAACATGCATGCATAATAAATCAAAGATTCACAATTTATAGATTTATAATAAAAGCCTTATAAACAGGCATGACTTGTATAAAATTCGAACATGATTAAATTTATACTTCAAAAATCAACAAAATGCAATGTTAATATTAAATTAAAATATTTAATCAGTTTTCCGACTTAATATAAATGATCCTATTTTAATAAATTTATATATGAAATTACTCAAATTTTTTTCAATTTGTCTTTCTAAACCAATTTTCAAAAAGAATCAATCAGTTAAAACTTTCTATTTTTTCCCTTACTTTTTTTTCTACAGGTATTCTTGATATGGAAACTCCGCCTGTCTTTTCAATAAGAATTGTTGCTGCAGCTGACGCAAAGAGCCCTGATTTATATAAATCTTCGGTTCTTAAATATTCTGATAAAAATGCTGTGCAATATACATCTCCTGCACCGGTCGTATCAACTTTTATTTTTTCTTTAACTGCAGGAATTTCTAATATATCTTTATTATTTGAAATTAATGAACCTTTTC
>JAMCVO010000191.1 GCA_023475715.1 Actinomycetota bacterium | reverse complement strand
TTGATGGAAAGATTGTAAATAAAAAAAATTGACAGATTTTTTCCTTAAAACTTTTTTAATAAAAAATATGGAAGGTACTGAAATGAAGATAAATAAAATAAATCATATAAATAAAAATAAGCTAAGGTTTTTGCAGCTTACCTTAACATGTATATTAATTCTTATAAGTTTTGTCTTAACTGTGTCCTTTATATCTTGTGACACCACTAAAAAAGGTACAGGGACGGGAAATGAAAATAATAAAGACTCAAGCCAAAATGAAAATTATATTGAAGCTGAAGTTGTAGAAAGAGATATAGCATCAAAGATTAATCTCGTGGGCAAAGTAGTCTCAAGAAATGAAAAAAGCCTCTCTTTTGATTTGGAGGGGAAAATAACTGGCATTGCTGGCTTAAATACCGTAATTAAAAAAGGTGAATTGCTTGTGAGTATCGGAAATGAATTATTGAAGAAAGAGATTGATGATTTGAAATCTGATATTAAAAGAAAAAAAGAATACATTGATCATCTGTTAAAACTTAAGAATATTACATATGTGGGAATTGAGATCAAAAAACAAATTGCTGAGGAGGAATATAATAATACCCAGGGAGAAGATCTGGATTATATGTACTTTAAGCAAAAACTTCTTCAACTGGAAGAAGAAAAAGAACAAACGGATTATAATCTGCTTGAAGCGGAAAACGATCTTAACGATCTGGAAAAAAGTCTTTCCGGCAAGAAAAGCCAGCTTGAAAATGTGGAAATTTATTCACCTTTTGAAGCGCTCATCATATCAAAAGCGGCAGAGGTGGGTGAGCTTGTAAATAAAAACTCATCAGTTTTGAAAATTGCAAATCTTAATGAAATTATATTAAAAGTAGATATCCCGGAAATTGATAGAATGAAAATTAAAGAAGAAATGCCAGCAGGAATAAGTTTTGATGTCTATTCAGGCAAGAAATTGGAAGGCAGTGTTAAGGAAATATCCAAAATTTCAAAAACAACAGATGCCGGGACTTTTTACGAAGCCATAATAGAATTTAAAAATCCATCAGAACTGGCTGAAGAAAATATTGATATCGCAGGATTGTACGGCTTAAATGCCAACATTGAAATTGTGACTGAAGCAAAAGAAAATATCACTGCTGTGCCAAATGATTATATTTTTAAAGAAAATGGAAAGAAATTTGTTTACAAAAAAAATGCTGATGGTATCGAGAAAATTGAAATTGAAACCGGTGTTTCAGATTTGAGCTTTACTGAAATAATTACAAATTCTTACCTTAAAGTGGGGGATATAATTATAAAAAATTAACTAACTAGGCTTTTTAAGTAGGGCATATTTTGGATTTTTCGGGATTTTTATGCTTATTATAAGAATTTTATATCATAAATAAATTTTCTAATATGATATTTAGCTCTTATTAATATGTTCGGAGACCTCATCTCCTATTTGTGCGGTGCTATAGCCCATCTTTCCGGCACTTAAACTTTTTATTTTTGTACACACATAGGCAACCGCATCTCCAATGGATTTAGCTGCCTGGCTTTCTCCCAGATATTCCAGCATCATTCTGCCTGCTTCTATTGCAGCTAACGGATTTATAACATTTTTGCCTGTATATTTTGGAGCTGAGCCACCTATGGGCTCAAACATGGATGTTCCGTAAGGATTAATATTGCCGCCGGCTGCGATCCCCATTCCTCCCTGTATCATTGCGCCAAGATCCGTAATTATATCTCCGAATAAATTTGATGTAACAATTACATCATACCATTCCGGATTTTTTACCATCCACATACAGGCAGCATCAACATGGTTATAATCAGTTTCAATATCCGGAAATTTCCTGCTCATTTCCAGAAATGCCCTATGCCAGAGATCGCCAACATATACAATAACATTTGTTTTATGAACCAGTGTAAGTTTTCCCGGCTTTCCTTCTTTTTTTCTGGTTCTGGTTAGATTAAAAGCATATTCCAGACATCTGTCTATCATCTGTCTGTCATAAACCATTAAGCCGGTTGCAACTTCATATGGAGTTCCTTTTCTTGTTACGCCGCCGTGACCTGCATACAAATCTCCCGTATTTTCTCTGACTACTACGAAATCTATATCTTCTGGATCTTTATCCTTTAAAGGACAATCAACGCCAGGATAAAGTTTTACTGGTCTGAGATTTATGTACTGATCCAGAGCAAATCTCAATTTCAGCAAGATACTCACCTCAAGAACTCCAGGCGCAACGTCAGGATGTCCAATAGCGCCAAGATATATTGCTCTGAATTGTTTTAAATGGTTGATTTCGGAATCCGGAAGTGTTTCTCCGGTTTTTAAATATCTTTTTCCGCCAAAGTTAAAATCAGTAAATTCAAAATTTATGTTATATTTATTTCCTGCAGTCTTAAGGACTTTCTTGCCTTCATCTATGACTTCCGGTCCTGTGCCATCTCCGGGTATAACTGCAATAGAATAGTGCCTTGCCTCAACCATCTTGAACCTCCGAAAAAAACAATTTAAAAAAATATTTCTATATTATACAAAAATATTTATATATTTCACTAAGTTATTTCACTATGTTAATTATTTTTTAGATCTCATTGCCTTAAACAGGTTTGCCATTTCTATTGCAGACAGAGCTGCTGCCCAGCCTTTGTTTCCAAGCCTTGTCCCTGCTCTCTCAATAGCCTGCTCAAGCGTGTCTGGAGTGATAACCCCAAAAGATACCGGTATGTTAAAATCAAGGGTGATCTTTGCTGCGCCTTTTATAACTTCGCTTGCTATATAATTGTTATGTGATGTTTCTCCCTTCATTATGGAACCAAGGCAGATAACCGCATCATATTTTTCTGATTCTGCCATTAATTTTACTGCTGAAGGAATTTCAAATGCTCCGGGCACCCATGCTGTATCGATGTCTTTCTCTTCACATTCATGCCTGGTTAAGCAGTCCATTGCTCCTTCAAGAAGCTTGCTCGTTATAAATTCATTGTACCTGCTTACCACTATACCGAATCTCAACCCTTTAGCTATATAACCGCCTTCAAACTTACTCATGATTTCTCCCTTCTAATCAAGCATATGCTTTAATTTAGTTTTTTTTGTATTTAAATAATTTTTATTATTTTCATTTGGTTTAATTTTTATCGGGATTACCTTTGTTATTTTCAGCCCGTAACCCTCCAGCCCGATTATTTTTCTTGGATTGTTTGTCATAAGATGCACGGTCGTAAGACCCAGATCCGATAAGATCTGGGCTCCGATTCCATAATCCCTCATATCAGCTTCAAAACCCAGTTCCAGGTTTGCTTCTACCGTATCAAGACCCTTTTCCTGAAGCTCATAAGCTTTCATTTTATTACATAATCCTATTCCTCTGCCTTCCTGAGCCATATAAAGCAGAACACCTGACCCATTTTCATTTATCATCTTAAGAGCGTTGTCAAGCTGTTCGCCGCAATCACAACGCTTTGAGCCAAAAGTATCTCCGGTAAGACACTGGGAATGAACCCGTACAAGCACATCTTTTTTGCCTTTAATATCACCTTTTACAAGGGCCACATGGGTCTCTGCCGCTGTTGCAGTTTCAGGATTAATTATTGTTCTGTAAGTTATAGCTTTAAAATTTCCCCACTTTGTCGGCATGTTTACTTCTGCAACTTTTTCAATTAACTTTTCTTTTCTTTTTCTATATCGTATTAATTCCTCAATAGTAATAATTTTTAAGTTAAACTTTTTAGAGATTTCTACAAGGTCGGCCAATATGGCAATTTCTCCATCATCCTTTATTATTTCACAAATGATACCTGCAGGGGTAAGGCCTGCGATTTTATTCAGATCTATTGCTGCTTCGGTATGGCCGGCTCTTACAAGCACCCCTCCGCTGTGATATCTTAATGGAAAAATATGCCCGGGCATTGAAATATCCTCAGGCCTGGATTGCGGGTTTATGAAAGTCTTTACAGTTTTTACTCTATCAAGTGCAGAAGTACCGGTACCTTTCCTGGTCCTGGCATCAATTGATAAGGAAAGTGGCGTAAAATCTTCAATAATACCAAGCTCTTTGAGCCTTTTGCCTTCACATGGCAGGAATATGAATCCCTTACCATGTGTCATAAAGAAATTCATGGATTCTATGGTAACTTTTTCTGCTGCCTGAAACAAAACTCCCTCATTGTCCGGTGATTTATCATCAACAATGATTATTATTTTTCCGGCTTTTATATCTGTGATTATTTCTTCAACTCTATGAAAAAATTTTTCATAATCTTTATTTAAGGAATTCATGTTTTATAAGCATCTCCCTCAAGCGGTCCTCTTTTTCTCTGGAATTTTCCATTTCAGGGTTTTTAAGAAGCTGGCCAATGTAGCGGGCTATCATGTCAACTTCTATATTCAAAAGATCTCCTGCTTTTTTAAATTTTAAATTTGTATTTTCAAATGTATGTGGAATTATGGCAAAAGAAACTAAATTCTTTTCTGATCGGGCAATTGTAAGGCTTATACCATCAAGCGCTGCCGAGCCCTTTTGTGCCAGGAACGGGAAAAGGTTTGAAGGCGGTATTATGTCCAGCTTATAAGCATTGCCTATTTTTACTGTTCTTACTATTTTTGCAACACCATCAACATGCCCTGTTACAAAATGTCCGCCCAGTTTGTCAATGGCAGTTAATGAATCTTCAAGATTTAAAATATCGCCGATTTTTGAATTCGCCAAAGTCGTGGAATTAATGGTGCTGTAAGAAATATCACAGGAGAAATGCTCATTATCAAAACTTGTAACGGTCAGGCAGCAGCCATTTACGGCAATAGAATCTCCAATTTTCATGTCCATTGTTAAAAGTCTGCATTCAATAACCAATTTTTTGTAATCTTTGGAATCCTTAATTTTACTTATTTTACCTGTTTCTTTTATTATTCCTGTAAACATTTGATATCCTCGTTTGAAGTGCTTGCTGAAGGGTAAGCTATAATAATAATATCAGTATCGATACCATTTTTTCCAGAACCAATTATTTTTTTTACTGTCTCAAAGTTGATTCTTAACGCATCATCAATCTTGTTTATATTAAGACCGGAGAACATGTTAAAATTGCTGTCTCCGCCAATAATTTTGGGTGCCAGGAAGAAAATGAATTTATCAATCAGATTATTTTTTAAAAATTCAGTTACAAGAGTTGGGCCTGATTCGAGAAATACTGATGTTATTCCATAATCTGAGTATAGTTTTCCAAGGATTTCTTTCAAATCCAGCAGCAATGTCTTCTTATTTTCTGATTGATAGCTGTTTACTCTGACAATATCTATATTTTTTTGAGACAGACAGCCCGTCTTATAATCAAAGTCATCTTTCGAAATTTTATTGCTTGTAAAAACAATCGTCTTTATAAAGTTTGCAGTCATGACAATATTTGAATCAGGAGGCAGCTTTAATCCCGAATCCAGTATTACTCTGTAAAATTGCTTTCCTTTTTTAATATCGGGAAGTATAGTCGAAGCAAAATTTTCTTCATGAGCCGAAATACTGCTTGCAATCAAAAATTTTTCTGCGGCCTTTCTTGGGTACAGCAGGGGGTCATCAACTAAAATGGTATTTATTCCTGTCATGATACAATCATATTCTTTTCTTATTTTTTGGACCATTTTTCGGGACCTGCCAGACGTGATCCACTTTGAATCGGAGGATTTGGCTGCAATCTTACCATCAATGCTTGAAGCAATTTTGCAGCAGATAAAAGGCGATGCCGTTATTATGTGCTTAAAAAAAATCTCGTTTTGTTTTTTAATTTCTTCCCCGAAAAGCCCTGCCTTTACCCTGATTCCTGCTTTTTTTAAAGCTTTGATTCCATTACCATTTATCCTTGGATTAAAATCAGTACTCCCAATAATTATTTCTGAAAATCCATACTTTATTAGTGAATCGACGCATGGGGGCGTTTTTCCATAAATAGTGCAGGGCTCTAATGTAACATACATGGTTACACTAGCCCCAATCCGGTTGTCGCTGCAGGCATTGATGGCTTCTATTTCAGCATGCGGACCGCCGGCTTTTTTATGATAACCTTTTGAAATTATTACGCCATTTTTTACTATTACTGCACCGACAACCGGATTGGGGCTAGTGTACCCTTTTGCTTTTTGGGCAAGGTTGATTGCCATCCTCATGTATTTTTTATCATTTTCAGTAAATTCATGTATATTATTATCTATCATATTCTTAACTTCTATTTATAACTGAGCTATTACCAATAACTAAACTATCACTTATAACAAAATCATCGCACATGCAAAGCTATCAGGGAAACACTTACGGATCCCGTTGAAAACAAAAAACCATGGAGAAAATCCATGGCTTAATTATAAAATTAAATAAGACATAAATTTTCTCCCATCC
>JAMCVO010000521.1:6084-6384 GCA_023475715.1 Actinomycetota bacterium | reverse complement strand
CACTGTGTTAATACCATACTGATCGCAAGTTAATCTGTCTATAGTTTCAGAATTTAAATTGGCCAATGGGAAATCAGATGGGGTATACCCCCTGGATAATGGTTGCATACAATGATTGATTAAAATTATTAGATTATTCTTAAACTCTTGAGCAACTTTCTCTATAGTTTTTTTCCTAAAATGCTTACTACTATAGCTAAATGTCATCAGCAACAACCCTTGCACCACTGCTCCATTTATACTTATCAAATCTACTGCTTTATTCTTTAATCCTACGTATATTCCAGATGCCTCCCCCGG
>JAMCVO010000521.1:0-6074 GCA_023475715.1 Actinomycetota bacterium | reverse complement strand
TGACATTTCAATGGTGGACTGGGTGCGCGAATATCATTACTTAGATACCTTAATACACCATAGCTTAAGCCTTTATCTGGCACCATCCTTAATTGCTCTTTTACACTCTTGATTACCTCTGACAAGCATCCATTCTGGGATAATTGTTTTGGTAGGTGGATATGCACTGGAAAAAGACTTGTAAACCAGCCAATAGTTTGTGACACATCCACCCCTTCCACGCAATCCTCTCTTCCGTGACCCTCTAAATGTAATAATAAATCGCTGCACCCAGTCCACCATTGAAATGTCAACGTTAAAGCTGACAATAAAATATCATTAATTTGTGTGTTATATGCTTGCGGAACTTTATTCAATAAAAATGTCGTCTCATCCTTTGACAAACCTACAATATAATTCACCATGTCATTTACTGTTATCGATTCAACTATTGTATCAACTGGCAAAAGACTTGCGCGTTCCCCAACCTTTAACCAATAATCCCAATGCTTCTGTACCCTTTCGCTTTTCGTATAATTTAATAATGCATCCCCCCATTGCTTATATGAGCTTGTCTTCGGCAATAATCTGACCCCGACTCCTGTAGAAATTTGTTCATATAAACTTAAAAAATCATCAAGCAGAACACGCCATGATATTCCATCTATTATCAAATGATGAACCGCTATTAATAACCTTTGGTATCCATCTATAACTCCTGTAAATAATCCGATACCTATAACCTGGCCAACAGCAATATTTAAGCTCCGTTGTATTTCACTACTTCTTTCTTTGATGATTTCCTTTTGGTTGTCTATAGTTTCTTTCGAAACATCTATCTCTAAAATCTTTATACTCATTTCCTGGGTTTCTTCTGCATAATACTGTTTCCACTGCCCCCTAACATCGCATTGAAAACGCAACCTTAAGCTATCATGCCTCTCTGTTAGCTTTTTAAATATTACAATTAACTGTTCTATATCGGATTATTTAGTAACTTTAAATAAAAATGCCTGATTAAAATGATTTTTTTCAGTAAAATCTTGTTCAAAAAACCATCTCTGTATTGGTGTTAATAATACTTCCCCTTGGACCGTGCCTTGTTGTATCTGTGCTTGATGCTGTGCAGATAATCTTTTAACTTCCGCAGCCAAACCTGCAATGGTTGGATTTGAAAATAATTGTTTCGGCTTTACATATAACCCTGATTCTCGTGCTCGAGATATAACTTGGATGCTCATAATCGAATCACCACCCAAGCTAAAAAAATTATCATATAGGCCTACCTGATCTATTTTTAAAACTTCAGCCCATATCTTAGCCAAAATTTTTTCCTCAACAGTTTTGGGAACTACATACATATTTTTTAAACTTAAATTCTCGCTATTTGGCTTAGGTAGCGCTCTTTTATTTAACTTTCCGCTTGGGGTCAAAGGAATATTGCCCACCTCAATAAAATAAGATGGCAACATATACTCTGGCAATTGCCCGCCTAAATATTTCCTTAAATCTTCTGTTCGCAACGCTTTTACTTTTTCGCCGGCCTGCAGTTTGTTAGCAACGTAATAAGCAATTAATCTTTTATCCACATCCTCAGTAACCAGCACAATGCATTGTTTCACACCAGGAAACCGGCATAGTGCTAACTCTATTTCTTCCAGCTCAATTCTAAATCCCCTTACTTTAACTTGATTATCCGCCCGCCCTATAAATTCTAAATTACCATCATCCAACCACCTAGCTATATCGCCAGTCTTATATAATTTAGTATTGCCTGTTACTTTATCTTCCTCTGTTGTATATGGATTATTTACAAATCGCTCAGCTGTCATTTCAGGCCTATGCAAATACCCTCTAGCTAAACCAACGCCTCCAACATATAATTCACCATTTACACGCTTAGGAACAGGACGCATAAATTGATCAAGAATATATACCTGAACATTGGAAATAGGTTTGCCAATAGTTACTGTCTTCTGCCCATAGCGACAATTAGACATCGTGCAACATACCGTTATTTCTGTTGGGCCATAAGCATTAATAAAATTTCTTCCATTACCCCACTTTTCTATCAAACCCAATGTGCATTTATCACCGCCGGAAACTATTGTTTTCAAATTTGGTAAAATTCTAAGCTCCATGGCTTGAAGAATAGCGGGTGGCAACATCGCTACTCCAATCGCTTTTTCCTCTAAAACCACTGACAATTCTTTATAAGGAGGTAATTCTTCTTTTGATAACACGTGAAGATCGCCACCATTCAACAGGCTGCCCATGGACTCATAAACCGAAGCGTCAAAACTTATCGATGCAAATTGTAAAACCTTAGTACCAACACAAATTCCAAACCTTCTGCCAACATATTGTGCCAAATTACAAACACCTTGATGTTGAATTAATACTCCTTTGGGTCTGCCGGTGGATCCAGATGTATATATCACATATGCCAAATCTTTGGGTTTATTTATATTCTTGGGATTAGTTGTCGCAGCCCCATCTATCTTTATATTATCTACATCTAAAAAAATAGTCGTAGAATTTGTTAATGCAGCAAAAGATGGTTTTTCAAGTATCGATCTTTGTACTAGAACCAATCCCAGCCCAGCATCATCTAACATAAATTTCAGCCTTTCCTCAGGATACTCAGGGTCTATTGGTAAATACGCTCCACCAGCTTTCAAAATAGCTAACATTCCAACAATCATTTCAATACTTCTATCAATACATAGCCCAATTAAAGTATCTCTTGTTAACTCTCGCTGTGTTATCTTGCGATACTCATCTCTCAAATAGTGCGCCAATCTGTTCGCTCTAACGTTTAATCTTTTGTAGGTTACTCTTTCATCCCCGTACGATAAAGCTATGCTATTGGGTATTTTTCCTACCTGCTCTTCAAATAGCTCGTGTATTGTCTTATCTTCCCTGTATGCCTCCTTGGTGTTATTCCAATCTATTAATAATCGATCTTTTTCTTCTTGGGTTAAAAAATTGTATTTTCCTATAAGCTTTGTAGGTGCATTTAATGCCTCTTCTAAAAGTATTAAAAAATGACTCTCCATTATTTCAACAGTCTCAAGACTATACAGATCAGTATTATACTCAATATTGCATAGCACATTGTTTTCGCTTTCATTAGCATATAATGTCAAATCATATTTCGCGATATCATAGTCATACTTTATGCCAGAAACATTTAAATCTTTCATACGCAAAGTTTCGTTATTCGAAATATTTTGCAATACAAACAATACTTGAAAAATAGGGGATCTGCTAACATCCCTATTTATATTTAGTGCTTCAACTAGTTTTTCAAAAGGTATATCCTGGTGTGCATAAGCCTCTAAGCATGTTTGTTTAACTCTTTTTAATGCTTCAAGAAAAGTAGGGTTACCAGATAAATCTGTGCGCAAGGGTAATGTATTAACAAAAAAACCCAACATCCCTTCTAATTCTTTGTAAGTCCTATTTGCCACTGGAGAACCTATGACAACATCTTCTTGACAACTATAACGTGCAAGCAATAATTTAAAAACCGTCAGTAATAACATAAACAATGTTGTGCCAGTTTCATTGCAAATCTTTCTGCATTTTTTTGTTTTTTCTTCACCAAATTGGAATTGGTGCCACTTTCCTTTATATGTTTTCACGCCAGGTCTTTGATAATCCGTTGGTATGTTTAAAAAGTTAAAGTCATCTAATTTCTTTTGCCAGTATTGAATCTGTGATTGCAAAACCTCCCCTTGTAACCACCTTCTTTGCCAATTTGCAAAATCCGCATACTGCAATTTTAATTCATGTAATTGTGGATCCAGTTTTTCAACATAAGAATTATAAAGCGCAACCAATTCACTTAACAAAACCCCCGTTGACCAACCGTCAGTGATAATATGATGCTGCACTATTAATAACACATGTTCTTCTCTTCCGACACAATACATCTTGACTCTCATTAAAGGTCCTTGGCTTAAATCAAATGGCTTAAGCACCTCCTCAGAAAGAACAGTATTTATCTCCTCTTCTTTTATTTGTTCAACCCCCAATTTCATCTTATATGCAGGCTTGACTATTTGCTTTGCCTCTCCCTTTTCTTCTACAAAGATTGTCCTTAGGATTTCGTGCCTCTCAATAAGAAAATTAAAACTTTTTTCTAATGCATCTAAACGCAAAGCACCGCGTAACCTTATAGCAGTTGGCATACTATAATTTGCATTAGGTTCATCTTCATATCTATCTAAAAACCACAAGCGTTGTTGTGCAAAAGATAACGGCAAGTTTTTATTCGATAAAATAGTAATGATATCTTTTTTTCTTTTTCTTATCTCTTCTTTGACGTTATCTGCTAAAGATTTTCCAAATAACGAGATACAACGTAATCCCGTTGCTATGTTTCTAACAATAAAACCATCGTCCTGCAAAAAACGAATAAATTCATCGTTAGTTAGGCTATTTATTCTTTTTGTTTGCATTAAAAATCCTCCACAACAATCTCGTTAATATTGTTTTTATCATTCTGCTGAATATTTGTACGAATATAAGCCGCTATTTCATCAATTGTTAACTTTTCAAATATAATTCTAATTGGAAAGTTTATTTTAAAACACTGGTTAATTCGTGAAACAACCTGGGTTGCTTTTAATGATTCACCCCCTAAACTAAAAAAATTATCATATACACCCACTCGATCTATTTTTAAAATTTCACGCCATATATTCACCAATGTATTTTCTTCATCAGTCCTGGGAGCAACATAAGTATTTTTCAGATGTAAATTTTCACTATTTGGCTTGGGCAATGCTTTATAATCCAGTTTTCCATTTAAAGTTAACGGGATATTTTTCAGTTCAACAAAATATGAAGGCAACATATAATCAGGTAAATGCTGTGATAAGTATCTCCTTAAATCCTCAACCGCTATTACTTTTTCTTCGGCGCGCATTTGGTCTACGACATAATATGATACTATTGTTTTTTCCGCACCCTCATCTACCACAACAACACATTGCTTTATTCCACTGTACCTACTTAATACTGATTCAATCTCACCCAATTCAATCCTAAATCCTCTAATCTTAACTTGATTGTCAACTCTACCTATAAATTCTAAATTACCGTCCGATAGCCATCTTACAAAATCCCCAGTTTTATAAATCTTAGTATTTTGACCATCATTTTTTTTCCTAGTTCTTTCCTCTTCTGATAAATATGGGTCTTCAATAAAGCTTAATTTGGTTTTTTCAACATCATTTAAGTATCCCCTGCCAACACCAATACCACCAACATATAACTCTCCAATTGTTTTTTCTGGTATAAAATTCAAATTTTTATCTAATACCAATAATCTAGTATTAATAATAGGCAAGCCAATAGGGATATAATTCCAATCAGGTTTTGGTGGTTCACGCAGTATGAAATGGGTAACATCATCCGAACACTCTGTTGGTCCATAAGCATTCACAATAGGAATATTTTGAAAATGCTTAAACCAACGGGTACAATAGTGAGAAGGCAAGGCTTCGCCAGTGGATAGCAGCCACCGTAAACTTTTAAAACTATCCGCGCATTTTTTTTCTTCAATAAAATCCAGTAAAACTTTTAAATATGAAGGGACGCATTCCAGCGCGCTTACTTTGGCTTTATTGATTTGTAACAAAAACCCTCCCGGCGAAGATATGGTTTCGTCATCAAATACTGTTACAGAGCCCCCAACTAATAAAATAGCCAAAAACTGCCATACAGAAATATCAAAAACTTGAGATGCTATTTCTGCAACATTGTCGTCCTTTGTTAAACCGAGATCATGTATTTTTGCATATAAATGGTTCAACATGCCGCTATGCTCAATCATAGCGCCTTTAGGCGCACCAGTTGATCCAGAAGTAAAAATTATATACGCTAAACTATTCGGTTTAATTTGAGCATTAATATTATCAAAATATATTTCTTTTCTATGTAATACATTATCTAGAACAATAAGCTCATGTTTGGGGGCAACTCTTTTTAAATAACTGACATATTTTTTCTCCGTAATAACTATTCTAGTATTGAGCAAGCTTAAAATATGTAAATGTTTTTCTTCTGGATCAACTGGTGCGCCT
>JAMCVO010000486.1:2501-6391 GCA_023475715.1 Actinomycetota bacterium | reverse complement strand
TTCCTTATGAAACTTTATACCCTGGCTATAAATACAATATGATTGATCTTCTAGCAGCTTTAGGAATCCATCAAGTAGATAAAATTGGATCATCTCTTAAAATTCGAGAAAAGTATTGGAAACTCTACGATAATGCTTTTAAAGAAATAAAAGAAATCACAACACCGCAAGAACCACCTAAATATATTAAGCACGCTAGACACTTATATACAATATTACTTAAGGAAAATCGACTGAAAATTAATAGAAACCAGTTTGTTGACGCTTTAAAAGCAGAAAACATCGGAGCAGGAATCCATTTTACCCCTCTGCATCTCCATAAATACTATCGTGAAGCTTTTGGATATAAGAAGGGTGCTTTCCCAAATGCTGAACATATTGGAGATCGAACGATTTCGCTTCCCCTATCACCTGTCCTATCAATGAAAGATATTACCGATGTTATAAAGGCTGTTACAAAGCTGGTCAATTATTATAAAAAATGAAAACTGTTGTCGTTACGGGTGGTGCCGGTTTTATAGGCTCACATCTTGTTAAGAAGTTATTAATTAAGGGTTATTTTGTAGTTAACATTGATAATTTCGATAAATTTTATCCCAAAAAGTTTAAATTAGAAAATATTGCCGAGGTTAAAAATAACAAAAACCATAAATTTTATTACTTAGATATAAATAAACAAAATGAGCTTAAAAAAATTCTTAAAAACTATTCTCCTATTGACTCGCTTGTACATCTGGCAGCCAGAGCAGGAGTAAGACCATCAATTGAGAAACCCTCTCTATACGAAAAAATAAACGTTGGAGGAACTTATAAACTCTTAAATACGATCCCACAACTTAAAATACGTCAACTTGTCTTTGCTTCTTCATCAAGCGTTTATGGTAATTGTCAAACACCCTTCTCTGAAAAAGAAAAATGTTTAAAACCGCTCTCCCCTTATGGACAAACAAAATTAAAAGCAGAAAAACTGTGTTTTGATTTTTACAAAAAAACTGTTATTCCGACAACAATTCTTCGTTTTTTCTCAGTTTATGGTCCTTATGGCAGACCGGATATGGCACCTTATTTATTTACTAAAGCAATTTTTAAGAATTTAAAGATAAAACAGTACGGGGACGGATCATCAGCTCGCGACTGGACGTATATTGATGACATTGTCGGTGGAATCATGAAGGCAATTGAAAAAAGATTTCGTTTTGAAATTATTAATTTAGGAGGAAATGAACCCATAAAGTTAATCGATTTAATAAAAACGATTGAGATAATTACCCAAAAAAAAATCCGTAAAGTTATACAATCAAAGCAAACAGAAGAACCTGATATAACCTTTGCCAATATAGATAAAGCTAAAAGATTATTGGGTTGGCAACCAAAAATTTCTCACGAAGAAGGAATGAAAAGATTTATCCAGTGGTATGTCAGTAAAAGACTCAAAAATAAGGTGGCTCGTCCTTAGACTGCCTATCACCAACAATCAATACTTCAATGTCTTCAAATCTTGCTTTTTTGATCGCCCGTTTCTTATAAAGTTCATATGTTTCAACTGCTTTTGCTTCAACCGGTTCGGTAAAATGCATTATAACAACGCCTCTTTTTGGAGAAGGACCGTTATAACGGGGATAGAACCAACCGGCGTAAACATAATCCATATAACTTACAGCTGGATCCTTTTTGAAAAAGCGAAAGAGATAACGATTTCCCCCATAAGCATAACATGAGGATAAGACATCCAGATAAAAAGGTTCGTTACCGACCTCGCTTATCGCATAAACAACTGCTTTTTTCTTTAAAGCCATTCCCGCAGAATTAATTCCGTGAAATAAAGCAATTGCCTGTAATAATGCGAAATTTATAATAAGGAGTGATGCAGGAAATCGTAGAATCGGCTTTTTAAATGCCCAATAGGAAATGTAAGCCAGAATTAAACAAAAAGATGGAAAGAAAACAGATAGAAACCATTCATGTGTATAACCAGGTTGCTTTAGATTATAAAGAACAATTCCTCCTATTATAATAAGTAGATGACCGCTGATAAGGCATAAACCAAATTTTTTTTCTTTTATAGTTCGATAAAAAAAGTATCCGAGAATAAAAAAGCTCCCCCAGAATATAAATGGCAATATCGCATTTCGTTCCTTTAAAAGAGATTCACAGGGTAATATCTGTTTTACCACGTCCCAAGGTCCGGAAATATAAAAAATTCGACTGAAAGTACGACCAAGCATCGGAACAACCGATAAAGCAGAATTAATATTAGTATTTGGTCTTGGAGAACCTGAAACAATTGTCCGCTGATTTGAGAAAAGACTGATTACTTTTTTTGTGTTGGGAAAACCATGTCGAAAATCGAACAAAACTACCGGAATTATAGCCATAAGAATAATCGTAAAAAATGGGAGAAAAACTCGCCTTGATCTAATTTGCTTAATCGGAATAAGGATCATCAAGGCCAACAGCATTAAAGAAAAAGTGCTTGGATCGCTGTTTAAACCCATGGCAAACGCAACTCCAAGTAACAGCATATAACGAATTTTTTTCTCGACTGCGATTTTATATAAAGAAATGTATGACATTAAGGTAACAACCGGAGCCCAGGAAATCGGTGACAAAAATCGGTTATAAATGACAATTAAATAGGAAAGGCTGTAAAAAAAGGCCGCAAGCAAACCAACTTTTTTACCCGCAAACAATTTTCCGACCCAAAATATTAAACCAACACTGACAACGCCTAATGCTGATGCCGCAACACCCACTCCGATCGGGTCAAATCCCGACAAAGCATACATAGTACTGGCAAAGTATCTAAAAAAGGGGCCGGTTTGAATACCCCCAGGAAAATCTTCACCAGTTAAAACTGGTCTTTTTTCCAAGAAAATTCTTTGAGAAAAAAACGCTTCTAATTCTTCGTCAATATTAAAATATTGAAGCTGAGAAAGATGCCAGAAACGGAAAATTACCGCGATAATTAATATTAAAAACAGAAGAATAAATTCAGGTCTAATTTTTTTCATAAGGCTTGGTGGCAAATATACCAATATTTCCCGCATTTATCCAGAACTTGAAATCAAAACTTTGAGAATTAAATAGGTTTAATAATAATTTTTTCAGTTCTTTCCAAATTGGGAACATCTTAATCCAATATGAAATAGGATAATAGTTAGATACGTCAAAAATTTGCTTCACATTGAATTTATTTTTTTCAAAGATTAATCTTAAGGTTTTTTTATTAAAGAGATAAGTATGCTCTATGTCAAATATCGGTGATTTCTCAGCTAAGAACTTTGTGCTTAATGCTTTCACGTTATGATTAATACACAAAATATAACCTCCAGGTTTGAGAATTTGAAAACATTCATGTAAAGTTTCACATGGATCCGGTAAATGATCTAAAACCTGAAACATGCAAATAATATCAAAAATTTCCTTTTTAAATTGTCCTTTCCTAAAAATATCAACAAGAATATTTTTTTTCACCTCTCTATGAGCTTTAGCGACGATATTTCTTCCCGGCTCAACTCCAACAACCTGTTTAAATCCCATTTTTATTGCTTCCTTTAAAAAAAACCCGTTTCCACAACCAATTTCCAGCAACCTTTTTCTGGCTGGGAGTTTATCAAGCAATAAACGAAGATATTTCCCATAAGTCTTATTTAAGTCATCCTCGTGCTTGCCGTAAGTGAATTTACTATCTTTATATAAATTTTCGATTTTCTCGAGTTCAAGGATCGGGTTAGAATAAACTAAACCACAAGAATTACATTGAACTATTTGATAATGAGTCCTATCAGGAACCCGTCTGGCTGAAAAAGTGGCATCATTCACCCTTTTCATATCAAAATTCGCTTTATACAATATATGAAAATTATTCTTGCCGCAAATTACACAATTTG
>JAMCVO010000486.1:1894-2491 GCA_023475715.1 Actinomycetota bacterium | reverse complement strand
TCGGAATTATATATCACATTCTTTAAATATTAATAGTCTATCCTTTTCAAAGACGTATTTTCTCTTTGCAATTTTTTCTAAGTTCTTATCTAATTCTTCGGGTATCTCCTCTTCTTTGAAATGGATTAAAAATACTTCGTTACGCAACTCCCCTCTAGCATATAATTCAATTGCTTCTTTCGCTGTCCACAGATTACCTTCAATCCCAGGTAACACCGGTCTTCCGAAATAATAAAAAGTTCGCCATGGGTTGACTGTGGAAATATAACTTTCATTATTGACTAAACAACTCTTAGCTATATTACCTACTAATTTTAATTTGTCAGACGCAGGTATTATCGGACCAGTAGCTTGGGAATAATCATTGTGTAGTATGGCGATATTCCCATATAGATTTAGAATAATTACCACCGATAATAAAACCATACCTATCCGGCCTATATTTGTTAACCACAAGACTCCCATAATAACGATTAAACCATAAAACTCCATGTAAAAATTTGCCGTTGTTAATTTAATTAGATTAATTAATAAAAAGGTTAAAATTATTATTGCAAAATATTTAATAAATTTATATTTTCTTAAAGAGAACGCCCC
>JAMCVO010000486.1:0-1884 GCA_023475715.1 Actinomycetota bacterium | reverse complement strand
ATTGGAAAAAACACCACTTTTAGAAAAGAAGTCTTTATAAAAAATACCTAGATTTTTCAAGAGGTTTAACGATAAAACATTACTTTTCGAATTTAAATAATAATTAAAACCAGCAGATTGTGGAACATTGGGAATAAAAGAATAAAAAACATAGGGAACATAAAACAGACAATTAATAATTAAAAAAATAACTATTGGACGAAGATATGGTTTTACCCCATTACTTTTTAATCTGTCATATAAAATTAAAGTAATAATTGGTAAGTAAAGAACAAAATCAATAAAGCTGTATAGTCCTATTGTTAAACATAAAAACAGGAAGAACAAAGCTTTCTTTAAATTATTTGTTTTATAAAAGTAAATAATCGCTAAACCAATTAACGTGCTTACTATAATACTGATGCTGTCATGAGTAACAAAGCGGCTAGTCCAAATAAAATAAGTTGAGGTACTAAGTATAGCAAGTAAATATAATGCAAATTTATTGTTAATTACTTTTTTGGAAATAAAATAACTAATAATTAAAAATAAGATATTTAATGAAAGATAAATAATTCTTGCTATCAACTCCCGGTTTTTAAATGGCACGGCAGGGATAATTAATAAAAATTCTAAAGGAGGATGGTTATGCTGAAGAACGGTCAAATAAATATTTTGCCATCCTGTGATCCTCTCTCCTTTTATGAAATCGAGAACTCCCCTAGTAACGCTTACAGCTTTACGCATATGAGCGCTTTCATCTCCATTAAAGTTATGTGGACCAAAATCCCAGAATCTAAAATAAATCCCAGTAATAATAAATAATATTGCTGTGATTTTAATTAACGAATGTTTTTTATTGGAGAAAGACACCATGTTATAATTTTATATTCTTATTTATAACATTAATGATTTCTAAAAAGAATATTTTAATCACAGGGGCAGCGGGTTTTATTGGAGCTAATCTAGTTAGGAAATTAATAGGTGGTAACAATATCCACATATTTGTTAAAAAATCTACCAACCTTTGGCGTTTAAAAGATATCCTCCATGAAGTTAAAATCCATCATATTTCATTAGATAATTTAAAGCAAATCAAACAAGCTGTAAAAAGAATTCAACCGCAAATTATTTACCATTTAGCAGCACACGGAAGTTACCCCCAACAAAAAGATTCGATAGCAATGATTAAAACAAATATTTTTGGAACTGCAAATTTAATTTCTGCCTTAGATCAAATTAGTTATATCTGTTTTATTAATACGGGGAGTTCTTCGGAATATGGTTTCAAAAGTAAACCGATGAAGGAAATTGACATACTTACCCCAGAAAGTTTTTATGCAGCTACGAAAGCAACAACAACTTATTTATGCCAAGTTTTTGCAAAAAGCAGACATAAACCGATTATCACTGCTCGACCATTCTCTGTTTATGGTCCATATGAAGAACCAACTAGACTAATCCCTACTGTGGTTAAAAATTTTATTTTATCTAAACCAGTTTTATTAACACCTAAAAAAGTAAGGAGAGATTTTATTTATATTGATGACTTTATTGATTTTTATCTTCAGGTACCAAGAAAAATTAACAGGAATATATATGGAGAAGTTTTCAATGTCGGTACAGGAAAACAACATTCTAATGAGGAAATCGTAAATATAGTTAGTAAGATTTTGAAAAAGAAGGTTATAATACGGAAAAACGCTTACAAGAATAGATCGTGGGATAGTGATTATTGGGTCGCTAACGTTGAAAAAGCGAAAAAGACAATATGTTGGAAACCTAATAATACTTTATTACAAGGGTTAACAAAAACAGTTAATTGGTTTTTAGAATATGAAAATTTCAGAGAAATCTATTGTTAGATCATTACAATCAAAAACCAAAGAAGTTAAAAAAACTAAT
>JAMCVO010000734.1 GCA_023475715.1 Actinomycetota bacterium | reverse complement strand
TAAGCTGGATTCCTCATCCATCAACAATAACACGGAGAAGGCTATTCGATAAATATGGACTTTTTGACGAGAAACTGGAAATTGCAATGGATTTCGAGTTTTGGTTAAGATGTTTCATAGATAATGTAGCTGTGGATTTAGTTTCCGTACCCATTGCAGAATTTGATGAAACCGGTGCATCTAATAAACTTAATATTAAAACCAGGGCCGAAACTAAGAAAGTCATAAGGAGATATTTATGGCGTATTATAAAAAAATGGTTAAGAAATGCATTAATTATAATAAAGTCTTTAATTAAATAATTATATGAAGATTTTAATAGTAGCAATGGCAAATAGCATCCATACCGCAAGGTGGATTTCTCAAATAACAGACCAGGGTTGGGATATTCATCTTTTCCCTACAGATGTCTTTGCAGTTCCGCATTCTTCTTTAAAAAAAATTAAAATTCATATACCAAAGCTAATTGGATATTTAATAAAAACTTATATGAGTAATAAGGAAAAGTCCCAAGGTATACAAAATGATTTTGATTTATTAACTTTAATCAGGCAAGATAATAATCCATTATCAGGAACAAAAACTTTGGTTAAAAAGTTATTACATTATAATCAAACCACAGAATTAATAAAAACTGTAAAAAGGATAAAGCCGGATATAATACATTCCATGCATATACAGGATGCCGGTTATATAACATTAGAGGCCAAAAAAAGGTTAACAGGTAAATTCCCCGGATGGATCGTCAATAATTGGGGCAGTGAAATAGATTTATTCAGTAAAATATCCAGCGAAGAACCTAAAATTCGGGAAGTATTGACAAATTGTGATTATTATAAATGTGAATGTAAAAAAGATATTCCGCTGGTAAAATTATTGGGATTTAAAGGTAAATTCCTGCCGGTAATACCAAATTCCGGAGGAATAGACTTTGATCTTGTATCAAAGCTGCGGAAACCGGGACTTATTTCGGATAGAAGAATTATTATGCTGAAAGGTTATCAAAACTGGGCAGGGCGCGCTCTTGTTGGACTCAGGGCTCTGGAAAGATGTTCAGATTTATTAAAAGGTTACAGGATTGTAATTTACTCCGGTCAAACTGCCGATGTTATAATATCTGCGGAGCTTTTTTCAAAAAAAACAGCAATTGAAACAGAAATTATGCCTGCAAATACTTCTCATGAGAAAATATTAAGCCTGCATGGTGAGGCAAGAATATCTATAGGGCTTAGTATTACCGATGCCATAAGCACTTCTCTGCTTGAAGCAATGGTAATGGGGTCTTTTCCGATACAATCGGATACATCCTGCGCAGATGAATGGTTTAAAGACAGCACAACGGGTATATTAGTGCCTCCCGAGGATCCCGAGATCATAGAAAAAGCAATCCGCAAAGCTTTGACAGACGATGATTTAGTTAATAAAGCTGCAGAATTAAACTACTTAGAGTTATTTAATAAGCTTGAAAGAACGAAGGTAAAAAAAGAAGTTATAAAAATGTATGAGGAAATAGTCAATGGCCAGGCGTATTTATGAAATTGATCTTCTGTAAAGCTTCTTTCCATGTGGGGTAATTCTTATCCACACTTCTTCTTATTATACAAAAATGGAAAACACTAATCTTCTTTTATCAATTAATGTTTTTATAGACTGTTTTGTCAGTTATGCAATTCCATTATTTATTTTTATTTCCGGGTTTGTTCTGGCAGTAAATTATTATAGAGATTTCTCCGGCTGGGATTTTTATAAGAAAAGATTATCAACAATAATTCCTCCATATTTAATTTTTTCAATTCTTTATATTATATTTACAAGCATAAAAATTGAACCTTTTGGATTTGAATTACCCACATGGAAAGAAGCTTTAATAAGAATTATCACAGCAAACGGTTATTTTCACTTATGGTTTTTTGCATTAATTATACAGTTTTATTTATTTTATCCGCTGATAATAAAAGCGTACAGATTCTTAAAATTCAAAAATCTGAATTACTTACCATTGATAGTTTCATTTGTAATTCAGGTTTGCTGGAATCTTTTTGCACCTTCATTGATCAGTCTGATTCCTGAAAATTCTATTATTTTTCCAGTAACAAGTTTTATAATTGGAAAATTTTTCTTTCAATTTTTATTTTATTTCGTTATGGGGATTTATATAAGTGAAAAAGCCATTAAGGGTACTTTTAAAATAAGCTCTAAATCATTATTTTTTTTATTGCCCGTTATAATTCTATTAACTACCTTTAACACATACAAGATAGTAGAAGCTGTTAAAAAATATGGTAATATAGAAAAACTGACAGTAACAATTATTGATCCAAGATTTTCTGTATTGAATGGTATTTTAGGCAGTTTGATATTAATAGTTCTCAATGGTTCAATAGTTCTGTTTCTTTATTATCTTTCTTCTGTCTTGTCCGGAAGAAAAATTTTCTTATCCCGAACTTTAAAAGAGTTTGGAATATATTCTTTTGGGATTTACCTTATCCATGCCGCCTTTCTGGTTATTACGGTAAATTTATTAAGAATGTTATTCAAAGTTACCCCTGACACTATAGCATTTTACCCGATTGTTTTTTCCACTACTGCTATAATTAGTTATCTGGTAGTTAAGGCAGTAAGTTATGTTCCATATAGCCAGTTCTTTCTGGGGATCCATACCAAAAAAACCAGGTTTTAACATTTGTTATTAATTATTGTTAGCTGTTTGAATTCTAGCATTGTTAAGTTATACTATTTTCGGTTATTTCTATTTAAATATTTTAATCTGATTAAAAAGGAGCACGAAATTTAATGAAAAAAGTTTGTGTACTGGGCATGGGTTATATTGGTATGCCTACAGCATGTATGCTTGCCAATAATGGCTACAGTGTACTTGGAATTGATATAAATAATGAAATTGTAGAAAAACTCAGCAATGGCAAAGTTCATATTGATGAGCCTGATTTGGAAGAAATATTCCTTAAGGCATTTGATAACAAAAAACTTAGAGTCTCAGCAAATGTAGAAAAATCCGATGTTTATATAATAGCTGTTCCGACTCCATTAAATAACCAGAATAAGGCAGACTTAAGTTATGTTATAAGTGCAGCAAATATGATAAAAGATTATGTTTCAAAGGGTTGCCTTGTAATACTTGAATCAACATCTCCCCCCGGCACAACGCGAAATATAGTAGGAGATATGATTTACAAACATTGCAGGTTAACGGCCGGAAGGGATTACTTTCTTTCATTCTGTCCCGAAAGAGTCCTTCCGGGAAAAATAGTTTATGAGCTTATAAATAATGACAGAGTAATTGGTGGAATAAATGAGGAATCTGCTAAAAAAGCAGAGGAAATCTACCGAAGCTTTGTCAAAGGTAAGATATACCTTACAAGTTTGGAGACAGCAGAATTTGTTAAGCTTGCTGAAAATACATACAGAGACATAAATATTGCTTTTTCCAATGAACTGGCAATTATATGCGGAAAGTATGGTATTGATGTTTGGGAAATTATCAAGTATGCAAACATGCATCCAAGAGTAAATATTCTAAATCCCGGTCCTGGTGTCGGCGGTCACTGTATACCTATCGACCCTTGGTTTATTCTGGAAAATACGGGCAGGAAAGATACCCTGATTGAGAAGTCCAGAAATATAAACAATAATATGCCTTTTATTATTTCTGAACGGATTGCTGAAATTGTAAATAAATATAAGGAACCCAAGGTTACAATTTTTGGTTTCAGCTATAAGGAAAATGTAGGGGACACAAGGGAAAGCCCTGCTATTATAATTAACAATGAACTGATAAAAAAAGGCATAAAAGTTTCAATTTATGATCCGCTCGTAACAACTGCAAAGTATAATTTATCCAGTCTGGAGGATTCAGCAAACAGCTCTGATCTTGTTTTGCTTTTTTCAGGCCACAGTATTTTTAAGGAGATTGATCTGGTTTTAGTTTCTAAATTAATGAGAAACAAAAATATTTTTGATACCCGGAATTTTTTTGATAAAACAGTTTTGGAAAAACTGGGATTTAGTTATTACAAAATCTGATTTAATTAAGCAGCATTAAAGAAAATGATTATTAACAGTATTGAAAATGAAGAAAATAAAATAAAAGTCCTGGTTTCATTTGGTACAAGACCTGAAGGTATCAAGCTTGCTCCCATTATAAAGGCATTCGAAAATAATCAGAGAGGGTATAAATTGATGATTTGTTCTACAGGCCAGCATAAAGAAATGCTGGATCAGGTAATGAATTTTTTTGAAATAAAACCTGATGTTTTTTTAAACCTGATGACTGAAAACCAGACCTTGGGAAGCCTTTCTGCAAGAATTCTTAAAAACATGGAGAAAGTTTTGATACGCTTTTCTCCGGATATTTTAATTGTTCAGGGTGATACAACAACAGCGTTTTTAACTGCACTCGCAGCTTATTATAAAAAGATAAAAATTTGCCATATTGAAGCGGGGCTTAGAACTTATAATAAATTCAACCCCTTTCCTGAAGAAATAAACAGGCAGCTTATAAGCAGGATAGCAGATTTTAATTTTACTCCAACAGAAAAATCCAAAAAAAATCTGATAAATGAAGGAATTAATCCTGATACAATATTTTTAACGGGAAACACTATAGTCGATGCTCTTAAGTGGGGTATAGGAAAAATAAAAAGCAGGCAGGCAGAGATTGAGAAAAAGGACATTTTTAAAGCAATATTCGGAGCAGACAATGAAAGGATTATCCTTGTAACAATGCACAGGAGAGAATCTTTTGGAGAAGAACTGGAAAATATATGCACTGCTCTAAGAAAAATTGCAGAAGAAAATAAATCAATAAAAATAGTTTATCCTGTACATTTAAACCCTAATGTGAAAAAACCTGTCTATGGTCTTTTATCAGGGTTAAATAATATAATTCTCATGGAACCATTAAGCTATGAAGATTTTTTATTGTTGATGTATAAATCTTACCTGATAATTACTGATTCAGGAGGAGTTCAGGAGGAAGCTCCAACACTAAAGAAACCGGTTCTTGTTATACGAAAATTTACAGAGAGACCTGAATCGGTTGAAATGGGTATTTCCAAATTAATTGGAACCGAAACAGGAGCAATTATAAGGGAAATATCACTTCTTTTAAACAATGAGGACGAATACAAAAAAATGATTGCAGAATCTAATCCGTATGGAGATGGCAGAGCCTCAGAAAAAATAATCGAAATAATAACAAATGAGTATAATAGATCTGAAGCATAAATAAAATAATTTTATAATTATTTCAGGGAGCAAAAATGAAACAGGTTTTTAATAAAAAAGGAGAAATCATAGTCAGTGAAGTGCCTGCGCCAATTGCAGGTGATGACGAGATTCTTGTTCAGGTTTATTATTCCTGTATCTCTTCAGGAACAGAAATCTCCGTTTTAAAAAACCAGGGAAAATCATTATTTAAGAAGGCCTTGGAAAAACCTCAAAATATAAAAAAAGTGCTTGATATGATCAGGGAAAGAGGTCTGGCAGATTCAGTTTCAAAGGTAAGAAATAAAATTGACGCAAGAATGCAAACGGGTTATTCAGCATCCGGGATTGTTCTTAAAGCCGGCAAGAATACTCATGGGTTTAAGCCCGGTGATTTTGTTGCCTGCTGCGGTGCAGGAATTGCAAATCATGCAGAATTTATATCTGTTCCTTCAAATTTAACTGTTAAGCTGCCGGAAGGTTTATCCTTAAAAGCCGCTTCAACCGTTGCGCTTGGAGCTATAGCTCTGCAGGGTGTAAGGAGGTGCTCCCCTGAAATAGGAAGTTATATTGTTGTTATTGGACTTGGTATATTAGGCCAAATTACTTCGCAAATATTAAAAGCATCGGGCTGCAGAGTATTAGGGGTAGATATTGACGAAAATAGGATAAATAAAGCTATGCCTTTTGGGCTTTACAAGGGCATAAATGCGAAAAATACCAATATTGTCCAGGAGATTATACAAAATACAAACGGGTATGGCGCAGATGCTGTGATTATAACGGCTGCTTCAGAAAGTGATTCGCTGATTAATCAACTTGTGGAAATGTGCAGGAGGAAAGGCAAAGTTGTAATTGTTGGAGATGTTGCCATCAATATAAAAAGGGAAGAATTTTACAAAAGGGAACTTGATGTCCTGATTTCTACATCCTATGGCCCTGGAAGGTATGATGATAATTTTGAAGTGAAGGGGTTTGAATATCCATATGCTTATATAAGATGGACAGAAAAAAGAAATATGGAGGAATACCTGAAGCTGGCATCAGAAAAGAAGCTTGAAATCGAAGCCTTGATTGAGGGAACTTTTCCTGCAGAATCTGCAAAAGAAGCATACGAATTTATAAAATCCGAGAAAAAGCCTTTAATAGTTCTTCTTGAATATAATCCTGTGTAAAACTGCCTGCACC
>JAMCVO010000296.1:5878-6413 GCA_023475715.1 Actinomycetota bacterium | reverse complement strand
GCCTATTGAGAAAAGAAGAAGAATTTTTAATTTAGACAATGACAACAAAGACGATTTTCTTAAAAAGAATAAATAAAAACAGGCAGGAAGCATGAGAATAATCGTATGATGATGAGAAAGCGAAAATCCAAGTACCAGAATCCACAGATAAAAAAATAGATTCTGTCTTGATAAAAACCATTTAATAATTAAATAAATGAGAATGATTATAAAAAAATTATTTAATGCAAAAACTTCAGGGACAATCGAAAAAAGCCAAAACAAATAAGTAACTCCTAAGATAAAGGTAGTGATTAATGATGTTAAAGATTTCTTTAATATTAATTTTAAGGTGAGGTAGAAAAAAACAAGACTTAATATAGAGGGTATGGTTGAGAGCAAAGAAACACGCCATGCAGGGGTAGAATATGGAATTTTAGTTGCTATAAATCCCAAAAAAACATACAAAGGATAACCCGGAGGATGGGCAATACCCCGGACCAAAGCGGCGGCAACTAAGTCTCCACCGTCGCCGCCGTATATCGTTATAGATTGG
>JAMCVO010000296.1:0-5868 GCA_023475715.1 Actinomycetota bacterium | reverse complement strand
ATAGATTGGTTTATTATAAATAAACCAATCCCAATTATTATAACAAGTAACAAATCTCTTTTAATCTCAAATTTCATCGACAAAAATTCCTAACATTTCACTCACTCTATTGTATACACCAATAACAAGCTGATGTACTTGTATTACATCCTGCTGCCATTACTCCGGAAACATTAAACTGGGTGTTATTATCCAATTTAAAATTCTTTGATTCTGGTTTGAAGCATACCGAGACTTGATCGCTTGAAACCATGTAAACGTCGATTTTCGCCAGTCTTGATTCAGAGGCTAAATCAAAGAATTTTGATTTCAATTCTCCAACAGATGCTAATGTCGTTATATAACTAGACATGGCACTTAAGTTTGAAGGTCCGAAATTTGCTGTACCCCAAGGAAAACTACCGCTAATTGCATAATATCTTAGAGATGCATTATAAAACTCTGATGCAATATTCCGATAGGTAGTATCATTTCCTTTCTTGATCTGTTCAAAAGGATCAATCGACGCAAGAAGTGCTACTGACAAAGCTCCGATAAGAGCAACTACAACAAGTAATTCTATTAATGTAAAACCTTTCCTCATTGTCTCACCTCCTTAAAGATTAATTATTATTCTATAAATTAAATTGTCTCATATTCATAATACTCATTAATTTAAACTTTTGTCAATATAAAAAACCCCAACCTTACGCGCATGATATTTTTGCTTGCCTGCCGCCTGCCTACCGGCAGGCAGGGCAGGCAGGTTCCCGCCTTGTGCGCTTCGCGTTTATTGTATGGCTTCATCCACGGGCTAACGCCCGTGGTTTTCGCCTTCTTGGAATAAAAATTAATTACCTAAAGTTTACTTGTTAAACTATATATCGGCATAATAATCGACAGAATAATAAAGCCGACTCCAAGACCTAACACTACCATAATTATGGGTTCCATTGAACTGGTTAAAGCCTTAACTCCCTGTTCAGCTTCTATTTCAAAAAATATTGATATCTTAAGCAAAGTTTCATCAAGCTTTCCAGTCTCTTCGCCGACAGTAACCATCTGGGACACAATCGGAGGAAACCGGGTATTGTTAGACATGGGAATACCTATGGATAAGCCCTTCTCAACCTGTTTGGCGACATTTTTAATATCGTCCTGATATATAGAATTATCAATTGAATTACTCACAATTTCCAAAGCTTCCAAAATCGGAATGCCGCTGCCGACTAAAATACCAAAAGTTCTGGTAAAATCGGCAAAAATCATGCTTTTTTTTAAACTTCCCCAAATAGGCACCTTAAGAATGAGTTCATCCCAGGTATGTTTGCCTATTTCTGTTTTTTTCCATTTCCTGAAAAAATAAACCAATACCCAAATTACAAGAATCATCAGCCACCAGAATTTCACAAAAATATTGGATATCGATATCATAATTTGCGTAGTAACCGGAAGTTCGCTGTCAAAATCCTTGTAAAACTCCGTCATCTTAGGGATTACCAGAGTCATCATCAGAAACATCACAATACTCATTCCTATAAGAATAATTGAAGGATATACCATGGCTGCTTTTGTTTTATTTACAAAATCCCTTTGTTTTTCAAGATTTGCCGTCAGTCTTTCCAGAACCTCCTTAATTTTCCCTGAAGCTTCTCCTGCTTTAATCAAGGAGATATAAATAGAAGAAAAGCAGTCGGGATATGCCTCTAAAGCCTTTGAAAAACTGGAACCCCCTTCGATCTCTTTGGTAATATCATTAAGTATTTTTATAAAATATTGATTTCTTGACTGCTGTTTTAAAATATTCAGAGAATCTGTGAGTGTAAGACCAGCGGTAATCATTGTTGAAAGCTGTTGGGTAAAATTTACAATATCATTGAAGGAGATTCTTTTTATTCCTAAACTGAAAGATCCTTTTTTCTTCTTGAGTGATATTACATAAATATTCTGAGTCCTAAGGAGACTGATTGCGTGTTTTTCTGAAGCAGCATCAACTAAACCACTGACATCCCCTTTATCGTTTTTTCCATTATACTTGTAAAGCATTTTTAATATTAATTATTAGGATTTGACAAGTCTTATTACCTCATCGGGTTTGGTTGTGAATTCTAAAGCAGAGTCTAAATTAATTTTGCCCTGTTTGACAAAATTAGCTAAAGAGGTTTCAATCGTTTCCATTCCCATATCTCTTGAGGTTTGAATTATATTATTGATAAAGTGAGTTTTCCCTTCCCTAATTGTACTTTTTACTGCACCTGTTGCTAAAAGAATTTCAACTGCAGGAATTCTGCCTCCGCCAACTTGAGGTATTAATCTTTGGGAAATAATTCCCTCCAGATTTTCACTTAGCTGAAGTCTGATCTGCGGTTGCTGGCTTGCGGGAAAAACATCAACAATCCTGTCAATTGTCTGTGAAGAAGAATTTGTATGCAGTGTCGCAAATACTAAATGCCCGGTTTCAGCAATCGTCAAGGCCGAAGCAATAGTTTCATAATCTCTCATCTCTCCAATCAACACCACGTCAATATCCTCCCTTAAAGCACTCCTTAAAGCCATATCCCAAGAATGAGTATCTAACCTTATCTCCCTTTGAGACACTATTGATTTTCCAGAGGGATAAACATATTCGATTGGATCTTCAATCGTCACTATATGACAGCCCCGGCTTTCATTTATCTCGTTAATGATTGCTGCTAATGTGGTTGATTTACCATGTCCGGTGGGGCCGGTTACTAATATAAACCCCTGTCGGATTTTAGTAAAACTGTGGCAGATTGTTGGAAGCTGCAGTTCTTCAATAGTTTTTATTACCGAAGGGATGAGTCGGGCGGCTAATGATACAGTTCCTCTTTGGTAATAAATATTAACCCTGAAATTTGCTCCTCTTATTGCATGCGACAAGTCAAGCTCCCGGTTGGCAATAAACAATTCTTTCTGTTCCTGATTCAGAATTGAAAATACAAATTTTTCGATATCTTCAGTTGTTAAAGGTTGTGTATCAGGAATATTAACCAATTGACCGTCAATTCGCAGAGTAGGCGAATAACCTACAATCAAATGTAAGTCTGAAGCTCCCTTTTTTAAGGTGATATTAAGAAGTTCGTCAATCTCCATGGGCATTAAATCCTATATTAACTTAATCCTGAGCAACCCGCAACACTTCCTCAATTGATGTTATACCCTCGATTACTTTAAGATATCCATCCTGCTTCATGGTTATCATTCCTTCGCTTATGGCCTGCTTGGCAATATCGCCTGATGACGACCGTAGCAAAACAAGATGAGCAATTTTATCTGAAACCGGCAGTACTTCAAAAATTCCAATCCTGCCGAGATAACCCGTGTTGCTGCATTCCGGACAACCTTTTCCTTTAAATAATTTTATTTCATAATTGTCAGGAATTAGTTTTCCTAGGATATTTTTAATATTGTCAACCACCTCAACCGGAGGAATATAGGAAATCCGACAATTAGTGCAAAGACGCCGGCATATTCTTTGGGCAACAATACAGTTTACAGAAGATGCAACCAGAAATGGTTCAGCTTTCATGTCCAAAAGTCGCGGGATAGCACCGGCTGCATCGTTTGTATGAAGCGTTGAAAACACCAAATGACCTGTAAGAGCAGCTTGTATTGCCAGATCTGTTGTTTCATAATCCCTGATTTCTCCGACAAGAATTATATTCGGATCCTGTCTGAGGAATGCGCGCAGACCATTTGCAAAAGTCAGTCCGGCTTGGGGATTAATCTGAACCTGATTCACTCCGGTTATCTTGTATTCTACCGGATCCTCAAGTGTTAAAATGTTGACTTTGACCGAATATAGTTTTGATAAAACCGCATAAAGAGTAGTCGTCTTGCCGCTTCCGGTAGGACCAGTCACCAGTATAATTCCGTGAGGTCTGGATATTTGAGTGTCTAAATTTTTTAATGCAGTACCTCTTAAGCCCAGTTCAGGCAGTTTCGGAACTCCTCCTGATTTCTTAAGCAGTCTCATGACAATTTTCTCTCCCCAGACTGTAGGCAGTGTGGAAATACGAAGATCAACCTCTTCATCACCCACTTTAAAATTAAATCGGCCATCCTGAGGAATTCTTTTTTCGTCGATTTTCATTTGGGCTAATACTTTAATTCTTGAAATAACCGCATCGTGAACTTTATTAGGCAGAGCCAATTTCTCGTTAAGTATACCGTCAATTCTGTATCTTACTCTGGTTTCATTCTCCAATGGCTCAATATGCACATCAGAGGCTCGGCTTTTAATGGCAAATTCAAGAATGGTAGAAACGATTTTGGCAATTGGTGCTTCCCTTATAACTTCTCCTATTTGTTTCAAATCGTATGTTTTCTCTCCAGACAAAGTCTCCTTAAGCGCTTCGCTAACTTCGGTGGTTAAGTTTTGGTTGTATTGCTCGTTAATTGTTGTTTCAATATCTAGAGGAGCGGCAATATATGATTTTATTTTTTTACCGGATTTTTTTTCGATAAATTCAATAACCTGCAGGTCTAAAGGGTCTTCCATCGCAACAGAAAGCTCCTGATTTGCTTGATCATAAGAGAAAGGAAATATTTTATATCTTCGGGCAACAGATTCGGGAATATAATTAAGTATATCCGGAGAAATACCCCGGTTGGTTAACTTAACATATTCAACTCCCAATTGCTTGGCATGGGCTATTGTCAGCTGTTCGGTATTGACTATATTTTTCTCAAGAAGTATCTTATCTTCGGGCAAGGAGCTACTTAAAACCTCAAGCTTTAGACTTTTAGCTAATTCCTCAGTAATTACTTTATCGGCAACTAAAATATCAATTAATGATTGGGCAGCCATACAACAAATTAAAAATTATAAATTTTAAATTAAAAATTTATCTATATCTACCTTCTATAATATCTTTGCTTCAACTATAATGTCAATTAATGCCGGAGACTTGAAATTTCATTATTTTAATTATAATAAATCTCATTCAATAATTTGATTTTAATATATATAAATAATTTCCTATTATATTTTTGATATTTAAATTTTTATATTTTATATTACAACCATGCATGCATTTACGATAGTTTCACAGTCTGATAATAAGAAAATTGAAAAAGAACAAGAAATATTAAAAAGTTTCCGGGTTAAAAAATTTAATATCATCACACTTGCATCAACAGACTCATCAATAAAAGCCTTAAGGGAGATACAAAAATTATTGAAGTATAAAACAGCCCAAGGGGATACCAAAGCGTTAATCATTGAAAACGTTGATAATCTGTCTGACGTAGCCCAACAAGCTTTGTTAAAAACAATAGAAGAACCTCCCAAAAATACCATTATTATTATCAAAGCAAACAACACGACTAATCTCCTTCCGACAATATTATCCAGAACTCAAATTTATTTCCTGCCGCATAAAGAAATTCAGTCAAAAGAAGACGAAAAAAAATATTTTGATTTCTGGAAAAATATTTTAAGCAGAAATAACCCGGGATTAAGACTTAAAGAATCAGTCGCATTTGTAAGCAGCTTTGAAAATAAGGATAGTATGCTGGACTGGATAGATAAACAATCCATTTTTTTCTCCCATTTATTAGAAATTAGAGTAGATGAACCCAATAAAGGCAAGCTTAAACCCCAAGCGATTATGAAAATATTAAGACTCCTTTTGTTTGTCAAAAAAAACTTAAACGCCAATATTAACAGCAAACTGCTTTTGGATAATTTCTTCATAAATTTACCGTATATTTAATTATTAATTTGTTATATTTTGCATTGCCCAGGTCCAAACACATCCCGTACACTTAACAATTTATGACAGGCAGGTATAATGGTTGTTCTATGAAAGCTCACAAGATCCTTCCGGGAGCAAAAACATTATCAAGATTGGTAGATACTTCACC
>JAMCVO010000560.1 GCA_023475715.1 Actinomycetota bacterium | reverse complement strand
TTTGCTGACATGGTATATCAGACATGTGCTCTAACCAAAGGTGGATGTGTTACTGAACTGGCTGTCTATGGATTAGCTCAAGATGTAAGCGGATACTAAAACAATACTCGGGGAGTATAAATGGAAAAGCTGTATGAAATATTGGTATCATATGAAGATAAATCGGTCGATCTTATAAAACTTCCAAAAGAGAAAATTGAAGATAAAATAAATAATATAACTGTGGGAAATAAGCATGGCAAATTATATGTTGTTGAAATTGATACTTTAAAGGGGACTATACTTGCTATTAATGATGCCAATGTAATCTGTTATTATGATCGGCCGGAACTTGCAAATATAGTTGTAAAGAATAACAAATTAAAAATAGAACCTGAGAATAATATAACTTTTTATATTGAAAAAACTATAAAAGAAATGAAATTTTAATTTTTTTATTTTATTTAAATATTAATAATTTTTATTTCAATAGTTTTTAATATTTTTTAAAAAATAATCTCTGATGAATGCTGATGGAACTAATCAGAAAAATATTTCAAACGATGATGAAATGAATAGTAATACTTCATGGTCTAAATAATATTAAAAAATATTTATAATATTTTATAAATTAAAATAAATTTCAGTAGTTGAAAAAAAATAAAAAATATCTATAATCTTAATTAGTTTATAAATTAAAATAAATTTCAGTAGTTGAAAAAAAATAAAGATATTTTTATTTTTTAAAATAGAATCTGGTAAAAACTTTATTTTAAATAAAAAACCTGTAATTTTCTGATTTTAATTCTAAGACTTTAAAATTTTCTAAAATCTAAAGGAATTTATTATTTATGAAGAAATATATAGTTGGAATTGATGTCGGTACAACAGGGACAAAGACTATTATTTTTGATTTAAAGGGCAGGATTGTAGGCAGCGGATATAAGGAGTACTCCTGTTACTACCCGAAGCCAAACTGGGTGGAGCAGGATGTCAATGAAATGATTGATGCGCTTTTTGAAACAAACAGACAGGCCCTTAAAAACAGTGGTATAAACCCTTCAGAAATTGCATCCATTGCAGCATCGACACAGAGAGGCTGCTGTGTCTTTGTCGACTATAATGATAAACCCCTCAAAATGATCTCTTGGCAGGATAACCGAACCACCGATGAGGTGATGATGATAGACCAGAAGATCGGGAACGATAAGTATTACAAAATAACGGGCATGCCAAATGCCTGTACATGGATTTTGCAAAAGGTGCTTTATATAAGGGATAAAGAGCCAAAAATCTGGAAACAGACCAAAAAACACACCCAGCTCCAGGATGTTGTATTAAAAGCTCTTGGCGCAGATGATTATTATAGCGACGAAGCAGGAATTGCGATTTCAGGTTTATGGGACACAGATAATTTTTGCTGGAGCAAGGAAATCATTGATACGTTTGAAATAGATAAAGACAAGCTTGCAAAAGTTTTGCCTTCTGGGACTTGCATTGGCGGAATCTCAAAAGAAGCTGCAGAAAAGAGCGGATTCCTTGAAGGCACCCCGATATGTGTGGGAATCGGTGACCAGAATAGTGCAGCGGTCGGGGCAGGAGTTGTTTACCCGGGAATGCTTTCGGTATCGATTGGCACAGGAGGAATGGCTGTGGCTTTCCTGGAAAACAAATACAGAGACCCAAAAGGTAAAACAATAATCTGCAATCATGCACTTCACGGTTACTGGCAGTTTGAAGGACTCCAGAATGGGGCGGCAGGCGTATACAGGTGGTTCAGGGATGAAGTTGCTGCCCTGGAAAAGGAGCGGGCTCAGATAAATGGGACCGATGTTTTTGTGGACTTGGAAAAGAAGATAAAGAAAATACCTGCCGGATGCGATGGCTTGTTATGCATGCCTTATTGGGCTGCTGCTGCGTCACCAAGATGGAACACTAATGCAAGGGGAGCATTTCTAGGCCTGACATTTTCCCATACAAGGATGCACATGGCCCGCTCATGCATAGAAGGCATTACGCTGGAACAAAAAGACATAATCAACAGCATCAGGGAAAATAATATAAAAGTAGATAAAGTGCGCATAATCGGCGGAGCTACAAAATCTGAAACTTGGAACCAGATACAGGCAGATTGCTATAATCTTCCAACCGAGACATTGCATGTGAAAGATGCAGGCTCCCTAGGTTCAGCAATGTGCGGCGCTGTCGGGGTCGGGATATATAAGGATATTAGGGAAGCAGCAGATGATCTTGTTAAATTTGATAAAAGATATGAACCGGTTCCCGAAAATGTAAAAGTTTATGAGGAGTTATTTGGAATATACCGGGATATTTATGAGTCGCTTGATAAAAATGGAATTTATAAGCGTTTATCAGATTTACAAAAGTAATTAATAAATTTTATAAATAAAGAATTTAAAAAGAAAATTATAAATTAACATTTCGGAGATTATTATAGTGACACTAACCAGCAGAGAACGTGTAAAAATTGCTTTAGAACATAAGGAGCCTGACAGGGTTCCTTTGGATATAACTATTACAGTAAAACCTTACCAGGATTTAATAGATTATTTAAATATTTCTGATGATTTATGGTGGGATGAATGGGCGCATATATTTCCTAAACCTGAAGTTTTAAAAAAACTTAATGTTGATGTCATGCATATTCCTTTTGGAATTACTGCAAAGGACTTATGGAATAAGAATTCTGAAATATTTGAAGATGAGTGGGGATGTTTAAAAAAATGTGTCCAGGATAGAAATGGTGGATTTTTATATCAGTTGGAAGATCATCCTTTAAAAGATGCTGAAAGTATTGATGATATTCTAAACTATAAATGGCCTAGTATTGATGAACCAAGAATCGAAGGATTGAAAGAATATGTAAAAGAGCTTTATTCTGATACAGAGTTTGCTCTTACAATGAACTTTGGTGGAAACATTTTTGAACGTGCACATTATTTAAGAGGTATGGAGAATTTCTTTATGGATTTGCTTATCAATCCGGATATGGCTACAGCTGTAATGAAAAAAATACTTGAGATTAATTTACACAGAAATAAACAAATTTTGCAGGAAATTGGTAAATATTTAACATATTTTAGAATTCAGGGAGAAGATTTAGGCTCTCAAACTGCCCCATTGATTTCACTGGAATTATTTAGAAAAAGAGTTAAACCATTCTTACAGACAGAGTGGCAGGAAGCAAAAAAAGAATTTTTAAAGCAGAATCCCAATGGTAAATTGGCTGTCCACTCCTGCGGAGCAGTATACGGTTTTATAGAAGATTTTATTGAAATGGGTGCAGATATACTTAATCCGGTTCAACCTAATGCATCAGGAATGGATACCCGGCTTATAAAGGAAAAATTTGGTGAAAGGTTGAGTTTTCATGGAGCAATAAATTCCCAGGAAACTATTTCTCACGGAACAACTCTTGATCTGATAAATGAAGTAAAAATTAGGATAGAAAATCTTTCACAAGAGGGTGGTTATATTCTTTCTCCTTCCCATAATATACAATCAGGTGTCCTGCCACAAAAAATAATTGCAATGTATCAGGCAGCTTTAGAGTTTGGTAAATATTAAAAAATTAATTAAAACAATAAAAGAGGTGTCATATGCGAGGAAATAGTAATGTAAGCCAGAATGATGTAAAAGTCCTGAGGGAATTGGCAAAAAGATATATGGAAATCGCACAAATGGATGTGATGCCGGAAAGAAAAAGACTATGGAAAGATCTTCACGATTTAAAGCCGCAAAGACCAATGATAATATTTGAACCTTTCTGGCTTGATGGTTATCTGGATGACTACAAGCTAAGATGTGAAGACAATATGCTGCAGAATGTTGAAAAAAGAATGATGTTTGCCATCAGGCAATTTGAAGAGATGGATGACGATATTGTTATAGAGCCATATTTTCGTATTGCATGGTGGGGCCCCGAGTTAGTAGTTACCGGGAAAGATTTTGGGGAAATAAAGATCGAGGAGCATCAGGCAAAAGTAGCAGGATTGGCTTATTTATCTAATTTTCCTATAAAAACACCGGATGATATTAAAAGACTTACTCCAAGGACTTTTAAGGTAGATAAGAAGCCCACTTTAGAAATGAAGGATAAACTTGAGAACATATTCGGGGATATCCTGCCCATAAAACTTGGTAATTTTGACAATTTTGACTTTGATCTGGGCAACCAGCCTTTTACCGGCAATAATTTTATAGGTGTCACATGGGATCTTTTTAAACTGATTGGAACCGAAAAGATTATGACATGGGTATATGATCATCCTGATGCGCTTCATACACTTTGCAGGTTCCTGGTCGATGACAAGAAAAGATTCTATCAGTTCTTGAAAGATGAAAAATTGCTTGATTTTAATACCGATAACCAGTTTGCCGGACCTTCATGCTATGGCTATGTGTCTGATCTACCAGCTTGTGATACGGATAGGGAAGTCGAGTTAAAAGACTGCTGGACTTGGCCTGAATCCCAGGAAACGGAGTGCATGTCGCCAAAAATGTTTGCTGAATCTTTCCTGCCTTATATTGCCGAAATAGCTAATATGTTTGGTCTTTCATATTACGGTTGCTGCGAAAGAATGGATGACAGGTTTCCATATGTCAAACAGGCAATAAAGAACCTTCGTATAGTTTCAGTTTCGCACTGGAATGATTTCAAAAAAGCAGGAGAGCTTCTTGGCAAGGATTATGTTTACAGCAGGAAACCGACACCTGCATATGTAAGCGGTGAAACTGCAAATTGGGACTTGGTGGAAAAAGAAGCCATACAGACTAGGGATGCTACCAAAAACGGCTGCCTTGAAATAATCTGCCGTGATGTTTATTCATCTAAATGCACTCCTGCAAGGGCAAAGGAATGGATAAAAATGTGGAAAAATATAGTAGGGATATAAGATATAGAAATATTCCAAACCGAGCTGTTAATTTTTTAAGGCCATTTTGTTAGTTTTATATTTTCAGTTTTACTGTTTAATTATAGATAAGTTAATTAAATAATTTCAAAGTGGAAAGGAGGAATAAAGAATAAATTAAATACAGCAAAATAACATTTTGAAAGGAGGGTTGCAAATATAATTTAAAAAAATATTGTCAATTTTGAACAAAAAGGAAAAAAGGAGAAAAAAGGAATGAGTAAAATAAAAGTAATTTTATCACTTATGGTTATTATTTCAGTAATAGGTGTAATGTTAATTGCAGGCTGCAAGGCAAAAACTGTCACAACAGCTGCAGAGACCACTGCAGCACCTGAGACTACAGCAGCACCTGAGACTACAGCAGCTGAAACAACTGCAGCAGCTAAGGAAATTTCAACTGAAGGTATGAAATGTGCATATTTTGCATCAACAATGGAAAACAACTACCATCAGGCAGATACTTCATGGGCTGTAAAATATGGCAAAGAAAAATATGGTATTGATGTCCAGATTTTTGATGGCAAATCAGATAACAATGTTATGGCTGAAAACGTTGACCAGGTTCTTGCTATAGGTTTTGATCTGCTTTCAGTATTTGTATGGGAAGGCGAAACAGTCAAAGAGACAGTTAAAGAGATCATTGATGGCGGATGTGCAACAGCAGCTTTCTACCAGGGTGTTGGCGACCTCCAGATACCTTACAATGCTATAAGCGAAAAAGAAGCAGCTTTCAAGATGGGCGTTACTGCTGCAACAAAGTGGAAAGAATTTTATCCTGACAAGCCTATTGCATATGCATGCATTGGCTGGATGGAAAACCCTGTAACTACTGCTGAACGTCATGGTCCTTTTGTTGAAGGTATACTTAGCGTAGACCCGAAAGCAAAAGAAGTTGGTATGCTTGATGCTGCTGAGGGAACAGAAAAAGCTTATGCAATCGCTCAGGACCTTCTTCAGGCTCATCCTGAAGTAAATATAATTTATGCTGAAGCTAATAACCTCCTCATGGGTGTTCTTCCTGCACTTGAAGAAGCAGGCAGGGGTAAAGCTGTAGACGGCAAGCCTTTAACAGAAATAGTAGTCAGCACAGACGCACCTGAAGGCGAAATAAGGGACGTATACGATCCTACAAAAGCTTTGAAGCTTACAATGGGTCTTACCCCGAAAGAAAATGCAATGGCAAGGATGGATACTCTAGTAGGTATCAAAAAGGGTGAAATACCCCAGTGGGAACTCAAACAAATCACAACATATGACTACTACATCAGCTATTGGGATGTACCTGTAGAAGAAGCTGTTGCATGGTTTAACGAACAGTATGCTGGTAAATTGGAAGTCGGCGACGACGGTATGATTAAATAACTATAAGGATATTCCAAGAGAATATTCCAGTTTGATTTAGTATACGGATATAGGTTTAATTCCTGTGTCCGTATACAAATAAATAACAAATAAATTAAAAATAAACCTTCTGTTTCAATAGAATTTATTTGTCGGGTATAATATTATATTTACTTCAGGATGAGC
>JAMCVO010000649.1:339-6454 GCA_023475715.1 Actinomycetota bacterium | reverse complement strand
CGCAATACTGCTGCCTAAAACAGCAGCTGAGGTGGCAAATGATTTGATAACAAGAATACAGGAATGCTGCAGAAACAAAGATTTTGACAGAAATACTATACCCTTAAGCCTATCTCTTGGAGCCTCGACCAGAACTGACATAAAAAAAGATATAAATTCTATTTTGAAAGAAGCGGAAGAAAATATGTACAAGAACAAGTTTTTAACCACTGCTAATATCTCAAATAACATTATAGATTCTCTTCAGAGCGCTCTTTGGGAAAAAAGTCATGAATCAAAGGACGACCTTGACAGGGTAAAAAAATTGACATTGAAATTAGGCCGGGAATTAAAACTGCCGGAAAGCGAACTTGACAAACTGAGCATACTTTCAGCCATTCATGATATTGGAAAAGTTGCAGTACTGGAGGATATCCTTGAAAAAAAAGTTAACCTGAGTGAAAAGGATTGGAGAATATTAAAGAGACATTCGCAGATAGGATATAACATAGCAAAATCATCAAATAAACTTGCTCCTGTTGCAGAGGCAATTATGACTCATCATGAATGGTGGAATGGCAATGGTTATCCATATAATTTAAAAGGTGAAGAAATACCAATTATATCCCGTATTTTTGCAGTCGTTGATGCTTATGATGCTATGATAAGTGACAGACCTTTTAAAAAAGCAATAAGCAAGGATAAGGCAATTGAAGAGTTAAAAAAATTATCAAAAATACAATTCGATCCTTCTATTGTTGATTTTTTTATAAAAATTATAAGTTAGTATAAGCAATATTCAGTTGATTCTGAATCAGGATATCAGCATTTCCGCCTGTTCAAACAGACGATGAGCAAATATAGAATTTGTATGAATTGTTCTGGCAATACTGTCCGGAGTATATTCCAGAAAGTCTTTAATTGTTATGGTGTCTTGATTAAAAAGTATGATTTTCTGCTGATTATTTAGCCCCTGCAATATCGAAACAGGATATAATTTTTTGTTTTCAATAAAATACTCCAGATTTTCCTGTTCCGGGTAATGCCATGCAATAATTTTCAATTTTACGCAATTTGCATATTTTATTACTTCACTTGTCACCTTAGTGTTTGTTGCAAGCCATCCCTCCTTCAAATTATAAGAATTTAGATTAGCCTCACAACCTTTTTTTATGTCCTGGAATCTGCTGTGAACATAAAGAGCAGTTTTTATGTCACAGCCTGTATCTGAATTATTATGATACTTGCATTCAATCATATAATGTCCTCCGGCTTTTTCAGCAATCACATCAACTTCATGATCAACACAGAAGCCAGTGACAAAACGGCTGACTTCTGTCTTAAACCCATATTCTTTTAGTATTTTTGCTATGTATTTTTCAAAAACATATCCGGTGGGACCAAGATCCATTATTGCTTTCTTTAATGTATATTTTAGCGCAACTAAAGGCTGCTTCTTTCTTAAGTGTTTGATTGCCTGATTGTATACATCTTTTGCCTGCATATAATTCCTTAAATTATTTTTTATGGAATATGTGGCAGAGGCTGCAGTATTTATATCAGCTCCCGCTTTTAAAAAAGATTTCTTTATTTTTTCTTCATCAAAAAGTTCCTGTTTGCCGTCTTCCTTTGTAATATATTTTTCCGTTTTTTCCAATTACTTCTCCCAGCCTAAATCCTGCTCTTTATATCAAAAAGAAAACCACCGCTAAGGCCTTCAATTGTATGACTTGCAAGCATTGCTTTCCTGTCAACACCGTAGACAAGTTTTTTTAATTGTTCCAGATTGGTCTTCTGACATACAACATCTAAAACTTTTAAGTTGCCATCCTTTCCGCTACCCTTGTAACAGGTAACTCCGAATCCTTTTGCCCGAAGTAAATCTTCTATAGCATTATCGGGATGTTTTGTAATAATTCGTATGCTCAATATGTCTTTCGATATTTTCTGGGAAATAATCATACCCAAATATAAGCCTGCCGCAAATCCGACTGAATAAAATAAAATTATAAAGAAATTGATGCCTGATTTAACGGCATTTGATACTACCAGAATGGCATTGGTCAAGCCTATTGCAGCTTCAAAAAACCCGATAATTATTGCAAAAACTTTTTTGTCTTTTACCATCAGGATTACCCTTACAGTGCCTATAAGCACCTGAGACATTACCGCAATAAAAACTACTATGGACCATAATATGATGTTAACATCAAAATTAAACATTGAATAACCTTCTTTTACGTATTAAAATTTTCAGTTTTATTGATTTTTAATAAAAAATTTCAAAAAATTTAAAAAAATAATCTTAACAATAGTATGTAAATTATTTATTATATTTATATCATGGTTCAAGCCTTTTACCATGTTCGATAAAGTGATTGAAATTCTTAAGCCATTCAGGATAACCCTCTGGACTCGTCTCCAGGAATTCCATAAGCTTAACAATCTTATCAAGTGTTTTTCTGCTTATATAATGTTCGATACCGCAGGCATCTCTTTCGGAAGTATCATCATTCATTCCCAATACCTTGTTCAAGAACTTATATATCTCACTATGTTTTTTATAAACACCTTTTGCAGATTTCACACCCTTTTCAGTAAGATTCAAGTAACCGTATTTCTCATGAGTTACAAACCCTTTTTCAGCAAGTTTTGAAACTGCATCAACGACCGAAGGAGTTTTTACATTAAGTAATTCGGCTACTTCCTTAACCCTTACAACTTTCTTGTTAAGATTTATTATATATATTGCCTCAAGATAGTCCTCAAGGCATTGTGACAAAGTTTCCATATTATACCTTTAAATTTATATTACTTGTTTTTTTTCTTGACCTTTTCAGAGGATTCTTTTTCTAATATCACATAAATAGAATCTGCAATTTCACTGTCAACCGCTATCTGGGTAAAGCCAACTTGAAAAACATATGATGGAAATCTATGCAAAAGAGTTATTTCCCTGCCGGGCAATACTCCCATAACCATCATCTTTTGCAATTTCTTATCGTCCAGGGTATATAAATATACAACTTTTCCTCTTTGACCTTGTTTTAATGCTGAAAGAGGTTTTATACTTGATTCTACCAGCCATTTGGATTGAATACAGCATTTACCCTGAGGTATGGGTTTTCCATGCGGACAAATCTTTGGATGTCCCAGTAAAATACATATATTTTCCTCTACTTCTTCATTAAGAATATGTTCAAATTGGCAGGATGGGTTATGTACAGATTCTTTTTTTAATTGTAGCACATCAACCAGAAGTCTTTCGGCAAGCCTGTGCCGTCGTACGATATTCCGAGCATACTCCTTTCCTCTGTCTAACAATTTTATCTTATTGTCTTGGATTGAAGTATAACCAATTTTAGATAGATTATCTAATGCTGAAGTTTCAATTTCGGTATTGGCCAGATCATTTAAATTTGAGAAAGCTTTCTTCTTTTCTATCTGGTCTATCCACAATGATTCCAGGACTTCTTCTTCCGTATTTGATAACTTCATTTTTCTTTTTTAAACCTCTCCCTTAACTTTTTTATAAACCTGGGTTCAATTGGCATTTCGTAACCACAATTTGGGCACCTGATAAGCTCACATGATTTGGAAAACATGCAGCCGCTGCAGGCATTCTGAGCTTGCTCTTCATCAAATTCCAATCCGCATAGTGAACATCTCATAAGCTGACACCTAAAACTTTTAATATTATATTTAATACCGCCCCGACTATAAAAGCAAATGGAATAATAATAGCACCCATCGTAATTGCTGTTTTAATTCCTCTTTCTTTTGCAGTAATGGAAAATTGAGCAATACAGGGTATAAATAACGTCATTGTTACAACTGCAACAACCAAAGAAATGCCAATAAGAATACCTGATGCTTTCAAATCATATAAACCGGCAGCCCCGAAATCTCTTCTAAAAAATCCAAATAAAAAAGCTTTGGCAGCTTCAGGAGGGAGGCCGATCCATCTTACCGGAAATTCCAGAATTTTTATGAGAAAATCAAAAATTCTTGTTATTTTTCCAATCCAGATAACCACACTGGCAGCAATAAAGAGGGGAAAAATTTCTTTAAAATACCACTTTACCCTTGAAAAAGTTTTAATAAGAACATTCGAAATCCTGGGCCATCTGAGTGGCGGTACAACCATGTAAAACAGGGGTTTTTCTCCAGGCAGTATTTTAGCTGCCAGGTAACCGACAAGCAGAAAGACTGATACCATAACCAAAATCCAAATACCAAACGCTTTAAAATTTCCGGATAAAAGTGCAAGCATTACACCAAGTTGGGCAGAACATGGAATAGCAAGTGCCAGCAAAAATGAGGAAATGATTTTTTCTCTTTTTGTCTCCAGGGTTCTTGTGACCACGACAGCCATGGTGTCACAGCCGAAACCCAGAATTATTGGAATAACTGCCCGGCCATTTAATCCTATTTTTTTAAAAGCTCTGTCCACAAGCATTGCAAGTCTTGGAAGGTAACCGGTATCCTCAATAATTGAAAAAGCCAGGAAAAAGGTAGTAACTATAGGCAGGATTAATGCTATAGAATACCTGACACCTAAAGTGATTATTCCATAATCATTAGCAATCAGATCCTGCAGGATTTTCCAGGGGATGACTGAAGAAACCCAATTGTTAACCGCCGGATTGATATAATTGCCAAATAAGGTTCCTTCCAGAAAATTTACCGCTGTCTGGGCACCAAAAACACCTACAAATTCATAAAGAGCAAATATAATAATAAAAAAAATTGGAAATCCCATCCATGGATTCATGGTTGCTCTGCTTAGCCTGTCCCTTAAGGTTAATTTAACCTCTTTATTTCTTGTAATAACCTGATCAGTGATATCAGTAGCAATTTTTTGTCTTTCCAGGGATATTATATAATTCAGAGGCTGACTGTACTTATTTTTTGTTTCACTAATTATAGTTTTTATTTTAGAATAATTCTTCTCCTTAGAAGACACGACCTTTGAAACTTCTTCATCGCTCAGGAGAAGAAGCATTGCGATTATTGAACATTTTGACAGACGGTATTCATATTCAAGCAAGCTGTCGATTTCTTTTAAAGCCTTATCTATAACATCATTATAAGAATAATAATTTGCAGGGTTGTCTGATTCTTTTTTCTTATAGGATTCTATTATTTCTCTCAGCTTGGCGATATTCTTGCCTGAGACAGCAGTGGTTTCAACAACAGGTACTCCAAGCTTGTCCTGCAGTTTCTCTATATCTATTGATAAGCCAAGATTTTCAGCCTCGTCCATAATATTAAGATTTACTATTAGGGGCAGGCCTGCATCAATCAATTGCATTGTGAATGGAAGCATCGATTCCAAATTTTTAGCATCTATTACCTGAATAACAATTTTAGGCTTTTCTTCAAGGATTATGGTTCTTGCAACCTTTTCTTCTTCGGTTATAGGCAGCAAGGAATACATGCCGGGAGTATCAATTATCTGATATTCTTTTGTGCCAAATTTTCCCTTACCTCTGAATACCTCAACTGTAGTTCCGGGATAGTTGGATACTGTAGCATAACTGCCTGTCAGTATGTTAAAAATAACACTTTTACCAACATTTGGACTTCCAACTATGGCAATTTTATCAAAGGAATTTAAGTCCTTCCCAATTGACCCGCCGTGGCATGAGGATTTTGCTCCAAATTTTTTTCTGATGAATTTTTTAAAAATTTTTAATACTTTCATATGCTCTTGACAGGAACTATTCAACCTTTTTTGACATAAAAAATCTTCTTATCAGGAATACCATCAAGATTATGTAAGCCAGGTATGCAATTGTTTCCAGCAAAGATGGTGAAGGATTATATCCTAAAACTGATTTTAATATATTTCCCAAAACACTTTCACCACTTATTATATTATTTATATCATAAATATGGTCTTTAACTACCGGTAATATTCCAGCTTCCTGAAACTCATGTACAGCACCTGCAATTAATCCTGCTGCTATTAATATTATTAATATTCCTGTTAACTTAAAGAATGTGCTTATTTTTATTTTTACAGTTGATATGAAGAAAATAATGGCGGGTCAATTGGGAAGGACTTAAATTCCTTTGATAAAATTGCCATAGTTGGAAGTCCAAATGTTGGTAAAAGTGTTATTTTTAACAT
>JAMCVO010000649.1:0-329 GCA_023475715.1 Actinomycetota bacterium | reverse complement strand
CTTATTATTATTTTTACAGTTGATATGAAGAAAATAATGGCTATAACGATAGATACAATAATTCCCAAAATACCACCAATTAATAACTCTCTGGAACTGGATTGAGTGCTTATTGCCCTAAAAAACAAGACTGTTTCTAAACCTTCTCGCAACACTGATATAAAGCCTAAAAAGAATATGCTGAAAATTCTTTGTTTGTTTATAGCTTTGTCCACAGATATTTCTAAATCGCTTCTAATACTGCTTGCCTGCCTGTTCATCCAGAATATCATATAGGTTAATACAGCTACAGCTAAAAACATTACAGAGCCTTCAAAGCTTTGCTCGGG
>JAMCVO010000708.1 GCA_023475715.1 Actinomycetota bacterium | reverse complement strand
TCTTTTGCCTTCAACAAATTCTTTTAAGTTGCCAAATGCAACCATGTCCGGAATTGGTGTAGGTGGATGTTTGGTTAAAAAAGAACTTGCTGATTCAAGTACTCCGGAAATACCACGATTTAAAGCTACTTTCATATAACGAACCATATCAACCATTACACCCGCAAAGTTTGCACTATCTTCGACCTCAAGTTTTGCTTCTAAATGCAAGGGAGCATTACCGAAATTTTTACCATTTATATAAAAAAATGATGTTTTCCTATCTCCCATAAGCTCAACATAGGTAAAACCTGTAGACATCTTAACCGGATAAGGCATAAGGCTTGTTACAGCTTCCTGCTTAGTTTTATGCTTACTCTGTCCTCTTGCCAGAAGATTTGCAAAATCCGTATTGCCGGCATAATTAATTTGATAAGTTTCTGATAAAAATACACCCCTCGTATACATTAACATTGCTAAAGCTCGATGAATTGCCGTTCCTCCAAATTGGCTTTTTACATCATCACCGATTAACGGAATACCACTTTTAATTGCAGCTTTCTGGTATTCAGGATCAGATACTATCAGTGTAGGCATCCCATTTATAAACCCTATTTTTACTTCTTTTATTGCAATATCAGCATAATAATGTGCCGCATCATGCGACTCAGTTGGTATGAAATTTAAAAGCATCTCGGCACCACTATCCTTGAGAACTTTTGTTACATCAATTGTTTTTTCTTTGGATAATTCATAATATTTTGAAAGATTCGGCGGGTTACCATCAAGAACAGGCCCCATTCCTACTTTTATACCGTATTTTTTAACTTCTATACCCGGATATTTATAAGCAATATTGGGACTTGCAAAAATTGCTTCGGAAAGATCTTTTCCTACTTTACCTGCATTTATATCAAATGCTGCGACAGGTTCAATATCAGCCACCTTGTATCCACAAATATCAACATTCATCAAACCTTTAAAATCATCGGGATTTTTCTTATAATATTCGATACCATGCAAAAATGCTTGTGCGCAATTACCAACTCCGGCAATTGCTACTTTGATTTTCTTTGACTTACTCATACGGTCTCCTTAAGTTTTATTGTTTATCCTCTATATTTAATGCTAAAGTTAAATAAAATTAAAATTATTATAAAGATTTGATTTAATCTTTTTTAATTTACTTTTTTACTCCATCCTTATATTTTTCATTTTTAAAATTTCTTACTTTTAATCCTCCTGAATCCACCCATTCTTTAATACTTTTTGTAGAATCGGCTAAAGTGTAAATTGGTTTAAAGTTTATTAACTTTTTGGCTTTTGACATATCAAATTCGATCTTACCACCCTGAGCCATGCTCCATGGAAAACCGTATTCCACTTTAATTCCCGGTACTAATTCCTTAACAATATTTTCAAATTCAAAACCACTTGTAGGTATTGGTCCTGCGCAATTAAAAATTTCACCTGTACTTTTTGGATGTTCGGCTGCTGCAATAAACATCCTTGCAACATCTCTTATGTCCACAAAATGGCATAATTCTTCCTTGGAAAAATAAGGTATCTGTATTTTGTTACCTGCTGCTAATTCTTCAGCGAATACTCGCCATCCGCGGCCGCCGCCCCTTCCATTTGGACCTACAGATGCTGTTAATCTTAATACAGTTACGGGAACTTCATATTGATAATAATAAGTCATGGCTAACAATTCTTGCATAAACTTGGTAGTTGAATACATATCCCTGGGCCTGCATGGGTGCTTTTCATCGACAGGCAAATAATCAGGCGGGTTAAACTTTGTAGAAGGAAACCATTCATAAGCTGAAATACTGCTCGCTAAAATAAATTTTTTAATTTTGTTTTTACGTGCAAATTCCAGAATATTTTGTGTTCCGTTAATATTCATATTTATCATTTCTACAGGATTACCGGTATCTCCGGGAAGGGAGGCTATATGCATAATATAATCAAAGGATTTATTATCTAAAGCTATCATTAGTTTTTTATAATCAGTTATATCTGCTTTGATGTAAGGAATCCCTCCCTTAACAACTCTATGGCTCAACCCTGTTACTTTTTTCCCACTCTCTAAAAGCTGCTTTACGACTTCTGTTCCCACAAAACCAGTAGAACCGGTAATTAATACACTATCCATATAATTAACCTCCAAAATGCTTTATAGATATAATTTAGTTATATTAAATCTATATTTTTTTAATTTATTTAAAATACTAATCTTCTTTAGGCAGAGGTTTATAAAAAGGTGGAATGACCTCTTGCTTTAGTGGTAATTCTGTCCAGCATCCTGTTTCCATTGATTTGTATACACCACACATAACCTCGATAGCTCTTGCTCCGTCTTCACCGGAAACAAGAGGCTCTTTATCATTTATTAAACAATCCATAAAATGCTTTAGCATGTTTTCATAATTATTTGGATATTTAGGCGGTATTATAGGTACCCATCTTTTTTCAACCGGACGATTTACCATGTCTTCTACCCAAAATTTTTGCGGCCATCTGTAATTTTTAATAATTTCCGGTAAGTCCTCGAAATTATAATTTTTGTCGGTAAATACTGCCATAGGTACACTCTGAAATGGATTAGTTCCATCTGTAGAAGTATATATTGTTCCTTCGGTTCCATATAATTCAGTTACCTGTGAGCTTACAGGTGAAAATCGATTGCAACTTACACAACCAAAACTGCCATTTTTAAATTCCAATAGGACCCAGACCGTATCATCACATTTTGTATAAGATTCAGGCATCGCCAGTCTTTTTGCAACACCTGTAACTTTCTTAACTTCACTGCCAACCAGCCATGTAAGTAAATCTATCGCATGTGCGCCTGTATCAGGCAACGCTGCACCACCTGCTACCTCAGCGTTAAGACGAAAATCAGTTTTCGCAACATTATTTTGATACAGGTACCAGTGTTCGTGCAAGGAAGATCGTGACATTAGCACGTTTCCGATTACACCTTCCTCAACTAATTTTTTTGCCCATTGATTTTGAGTCCAGAATCTTCTGTCACAACCCACCATTAATTTAACTTTATTTTGCCTGCATGCTTTTACAATATCCCAGGCTTCTGTATTTGTTACTGCAAGAGGTTTTTCTACAACGATATGAAGCCCCGCTTTAGCAGCAGCTACTGCCTGGTTTCTATGAACATTATTTGGTGTAGCAATAATAACCACATCCAACTCATCACTTTTTTTAAACATTTCCTTATAGTCTGTGAACCAGTATTTAGCTCCCCATTTTTTTGCAGAACTTCTGGCAGTTTCTTCATTAATATCGCAACAGGCTATCAGCTCCACTCCTTCTGTTTTATTTATAGAAGGAAAATGAGCAATATCTGCTATACTGCCGCAGCCCAAAACAGCAAAACCTAATTTCTTTTTCATAGTTTCACCTTTTTTTATTTTTTTAGATTATATTTAAGTATTTCATCATCCTTTTTTTACTTTCAACAGCTATCTCCATCAAGTCCCATTCCCAGTGTTTTGGACTATATAGTTCGGCAGACCATACACCGTCAAATCCTGTTGCTTTTACTGCTACGACCCATTCCTCTACATTAATATCACCATCACCAACCAGGTATCCGCGAAGCGCTGCCTCGTCCCACCTCTCATCTTTTGGTTTCACACCATCACAGAAGTGGACCCCATAAATCATGGATCTATCTAATTTTGCCACCTCGCTGGCTGTTGTACCCCCGCCTGCCCAGAGATGCCAGAAATCAATAACCATTCCAACATTTTCACGATCTGCAGCTTCTATTACTTCAAGGCTTTTTGACAGTGAATTCATCGGTGAAAAAGCAATTGGTTCGAGCTGTAATTTTACTTTATGTTCATCCGCAATATCGGCAAGTTTTGCTATATTTTTTGCTGTCAGCTCTCTTATTTCTTTCCAGGGCCTGCCGGATAACCCATTAAAAGCAACAAGCTGCAATACACGACAACCAAGAATTTCAGCTGCAGCGCAGAGACGCTCACACTCCCAGAGGAGTTTATTATGTTCCTTACGATCCATACTTTCTATATCTTTCAGAGCATTAATGCAAGCAGGTATAATACCGTATGATTTAAATACAGGAAGAAGTTCTTCGGCTGTAAATCCTGTATCAAGGTAGCGCAGCAGCTTATCCGCTATTATTTCAAGAGCCTGGTACTTCGCTTCATTTGCAATCCTTATTTCTGTTTTTATATTGCAATGCATTGTTGTAAGCCCATGCATAGTTAAAATCAAATAAATCATCCCCTTTCAATTAAAAATAATTCTTTAAAACTCCGAGACAAGTCATGCAGGAAAAGCATTTAAATGGCACATCGATTATTTTTAAGCCGAGTTCACCAATTATTCACTATTTTCGCTCAATCTCTCGGTACTGTTAATTTTTTCTCTTGATATAGTAAGTTCCTCGCCCCCAGCCATAAGATGTATCAGTTTAGACTCGGTAACCTCCGATTTATTATTAATCCCAACTAATTTTCCATGATTCAATATCGCAAAACGGTCACCTACTGCCATTGCGTGAACTACATTATGAGTAATTAAAATAATACCAATACCACGGTCTCGAACACTTTTAACATATTTTAAAACAATAGCAGCTTGCTTTACTCCCAGAGCTGAGGTGGGCTCATCCAAAATAAGCAATTTAGCCCCCTGGTGCTCTGCACGGGCGATTGCTACCGTTTGGCGTTGACCTCCGGAAAGTGTGATCACTGTTCGTGATGTATCAGCTATATTAATGCCAATCTTTTCAAGTCCACTTCTTGCTATTTCCTCCATTTTTTTTGTATTCAATACTTTGAAAGGTCCCCAACCAATAGTTGGCTCAGAGCCGACTACCATATTTTCCGCTATACTCATTAACGGAAAAACAGCAAGATCTTGATAAACAGTTCGTATTCCGATATCAATCGCATCTCTGGATGATTTAAAGTTTACTTTTTCCCCTTCAAAGAATAAATCACCGCTGTCCTGATTATGAACCCCGGATATTATTTTAATCAGTGTTGATTTGCCTGCACCATTATCACCAAGTAAGCATAATACCTCTCCGTTATATACACTAAGACTGACATCATCTAAGGCAACTATACTGCGGCCAAATGATTTCTTGATATTACGGATTTCCAATATCGGTACTTCTTTTTTATTTATCATAATCTTTCCAACCTTTGTCCAGTTCGGTTAATTAAAACAGCAATTATTAAAACTATCCCCAGTACTGCTTGATACCATTCAAATGGAACATCTAACATGTAAATACCTTGCCGCAGTAGTCCCAGTGTTATGCAACCCAAAAATGTGCCAACTGGAGAACCATAGCCCCCAGAGATAAGCGTACCTCCTATAACTATTGTAATTATTACTTCCATTTCCCTTAACGTACCACGCAATGTATCTGCCGATCCAAGCATTAGAGTTTGGGATGATGATATAAGAGCTACCGCAGCAGCAGTGGCCATAAATAATATTATTTTTACTCTATCCGTAGGGACGCCTAAAGCCTTGGCTGCTAATTCATTTCCTCCGGTGGCAAAAATCCAATTTCCAAATCTTGTCTTCTTAAGAATAAAATATGCCAAAGCTGCTATCACTATCCACCATATTATACTGGTGGGAAAATCAAAAATCCTACCGCCGAATATTTTAAATAACAAATTGTCCTGCAATCCTTTATTGACTCCTGAAATTATTCCTCTCTTTACAAGTGTTTTTGCACTTCCATAAGTAAGTCCTCTTAAGAAAAATAGACCGCCAAGCGTCACAATTAAGGATGGGATTTTAGTTTTAACTACAATCATACCCTGGATAAAGCCATATAAAAGTGCGAAAGCAAATGTAATAATTAAACTCAACCAGAGAGGTAGACTCCACACTACTATGCATGCTGCCAGAAGTACAGAAGTTGCTCCAACCATCGATCCTACCGAAATATCAAATTCCCCGGATATAAGAAGTAGTGTTGCGACCACTGCAATTACTCCTATCGAGACCGATAGATCTAATATTGATTTAAAAATTATAGGTGAATTAAAACCATTTTTATTAGCCGCAATACTAAAAAAAGTCCATAAAACTATCAACCCAACAAGTGACCCGAATTCAGGACGTTTAGTTAAACTACTAAAAAAACTACCTCTATGCTTAAGATTATTTAATGTTTTATTCATACTTACTCCAAAAAGTTCTTATCTTCTATTAAACTATTGAATTGACAATTACATTTAAGTAGCGATGAGAAGTAGCAGTGAGGAAGTAATTGAGTAATTAATCCTTCCTCACTGTCAATTTTATATTAAAAAAATACAACTCTGGTAAACCCCTGATTTTTTTAATATGATCCTGACCCTGATTCTATTCCAGCCAATACTTCATCAACATTGGTTTTATCTATAATAAATGGACCTGTTAAAACTTTCCCTACAGGACTTACGCCAAATCTAATTT
>JAMCVO010000661.1:4816-6477 GCA_023475715.1 Actinomycetota bacterium | reverse complement strand
AAGCTTATTGTGGATTTTTTTGGAAGTTGACCCGGCAGTTTATCAGTTTCCCAGCTTATTCATGACTTCTTCGGTTATGCATGCGACAAGCTTCTTTATGTAATCATCATTTTTTCCACAGCTGCATGTATACCTTGAGCATGTGTAGCATCCAATATTTGTTGTTGCATCAGGTTCAACTGGTTTTATTGTATCTGTTTCTGTCATTTTAGCTCCATTTTAAACTTACTGATTGTTTAAAACAGCCTTGTTGTTTAAAGTATTTATCACTTTCTTTTATTCAATATCACTTCTTTTTATTTAAGAGTTTATTATATCATAAATTTTTTTATTTGTTCTAAAATAATTTTTACAATAAAATTCTTAGAAGATATATCATCAAATTCATGAATAATTATGGATTACCTTGTGATGAGCTATATAATACAGTTTTATAAATTGTATTTTTTTAATTACTAATCGCTGCCAACATATTAAAAAAAGAAAGGTAATAAAGACATGAAAAGTAAGGAAAGCGGTTTAATTTTTAATCTTAAGGATATTGCAAAAAGGACTTTTGGCGACAGATGGGTAAAATTTGCATTTGGTCCACAAGGAAAAATTGAAACAAGAAACTTAAACCTTGGCGTGGTAAATTTCGATGCCGACAAGGAAGCTTTTAATCACAGACACGATGTAGCTGAAGCGTTATTTGTCTTATCAGGTAATGGAAAAATAAAAATTGGCAGCAAGGTTTATAATATAAAAAGGAATGATTTTATACACGTTCCAAGCGGGACAGATCATTTAGTGATGACAGAAAAAAGCAAGGTAAAAATACTTTTTATCTTTGGTGGAAATATACTTATAGATAAGTAACAAGGAAAGAAATGAGTGAAATAAACTTTTATTATTTCAAAGTTGACGTTTTCTCCCTTTGAGATATTTTTCAGCCGATTGCTGACAGTGATAGCAAATAATTTCTATTGGAAGAGGACTCATATTCTTAAGGTATCCTGCTGTGGAAAAAATGATGATTACATAAAGAAGCTTGTCGCATGCATAACCGAAGAAGTCATGAATAAGCTGGGAAACTGATAAACTGCCGGGTCAACTTCCAAAAAAATCCACAATAAGCTTTACCCCAATTTCGTTCATAAGCTCACAACTTTATTTACCAGCTTTCCGATTTTTTCTATCTCGCATATAACTTCATTTATGGGAAATAAGCCTAATTCTTACTGACGACATATTACTGCAACTCTTGAGACTAGCCAATTAAAATCCTGATGCTTGGTAAAAAATAGGCTGATGCGAAACGGTCCAGAGGAATTTTTATTGACATTTATTTAATATTATTATAGAATCGTTTTCATATTAAAAACATATTATTTTATGAAAATCATAATAACTAAAGTTACAAAGCCATTTGATATTTTAATAAGCACAGAGAATAAAAAACCAACAATACAAAAAAGGAGTTATTAAAATGCAGAAACCATGGGTACAAATAGCAATTGATGTAAAAGAAATAGAGAGAGCGAAACAACTTGCTAAAATGGCGTTGTAACTTTAGTTATTATGATTTTCATAAAATAATATGTTTTTAATATGAAAACGATTCTATAATAATATTAAATAAATGTCAATAAAAATTCCTCTGGACCGTTTCGCATCAGCCT
>JAMCVO010000661.1:0-4806 GCA_023475715.1 Actinomycetota bacterium | reverse complement strand
AAGCTTATTGTGGATTTTTTTGGAAGTTGACCCGGCAGTTTATCAGTTTCCCAGCTTATTCATGACTTCTTCGGTTATGCATGCGACAAGCTTCTTTATGTAATCATCATTTTTTCCACAGCTGCATGTATACCTTGAGCATGTGTAGCATCCAATATTTGTTGTTGCATCAGGTTCAACTGGTTTTATTGTATCTGTTTCTGTCATTTTAGCTCCATTTTAAACTTACTGATTGTTTAAAACAGCCTTGTTGTTTAAAGTATTTATCACTTTCTTTTATTCAATATCACTTCTTTTTATTTAAGAGTTTATTATATCATAAATTTTTTTATTTGTTCTAAAATAATTTTTACAATAAAATTCTTAGAAGATATATCATCAAATTCATGAATAATTATGGATTACCTTGTGATGAGCTATATAATACAGTTTTATAAATTGTATTTTTTTAATTACTAATCGCTGCCAACATATTAAAAAAAGAAAGGTAATAAAGACATGAAAAGTAAGGAAAGCGGTTTAATTTTTAATCTTAAGGATATTGCAAAAAGGACTTTTGGCGACAGATGGGTAAAATTTGCATTTGGTCCACAAGGAAAAATTGAAACAAGAAACTTAAACCTTGGCGTGGTAAATTTCGATGCCGACAAGGAAGCTTTTAATCACAGACACGATGTAGCTGAAGCGTTATTTGTCTTATCAGGTAATGGAAAAATAAAAATTGGCAGCAAGGTTTATAATATAAAAAGGAATGATTTTATACACGTTCCAAGCGGGACAGATCATTTAGTGATGACAGAAAAAAGCAAGGTAAAAATACTTTTTATCTTTGGTGGAAATATACTTATAGATAAGTAACAAGGAAAGAAATGAGTGAAATAAACTTTTATTATTTCAAAGTTGACGTTTTCTCCCTTTGAGATATTTTTCAGCCGATTGCTGACAGTGATAGCAAATAATTTCTATTGGAAGAGGACTCATATTCTTAAGGTATCCTGCTGTGCTTAAATCCATAGCAGCGAGTCTCTGCCATTCCTGTGCTTCTTTTATATTAACCATACAATAATATCCCATCCTGCTCAATTTGACATTCAATCGTAAAAAAGAAATCTTAAGATTAAATGACAGGCACTTTTTAGAAAGAATTTGAAGGAACATTTGAAAAATTAACACATCTACACATGATTTCCGGCGTATTTTGGGTAGGGGCAAAATGATTCATAAGAACTCGTTTAAAAGTACTAAATCCATCTGCCAAGCAACATTTTATAAATCTTTTCATTTTTTGCAGTAATTTGCTCACATTCCTTATGTTCTTTTTCTTTTTCTTCAGGTGTTCGTTTATCAACATAGTTGGTTTTGGTCTTAGCTTCTTCAAAATGAAGGTAATGAGCAGTATCATTTTGTATTTCCTCGTAACATTTATTTAAGATATGTTTTTCCTCTTCCAATTTTTCATCTACGGTTTTAGAGGAATACCCAAAGAATGTCATCTCATATAAAGAATGAGCCACTACATCTGCAGCTCCGTAAACTTCAATAGATTTATCTAAAACATTAAAGCTTAGCCATTCATTCCAGGAAGTCATCTCAAGTGCATAATGATTTTTATCACCTTTTATTATGCCAAACACCTCAAAAATAAATTTACCTGCCTCGAAGTAATCTTCTATCTTTGCCAAAACAAGAGTAATTGGTGGTTTGCAGGGTTTTGGCCTGAGTATCTTTAGCTCCTCAAATACACTTTTATATATTTCATAAGCATCATCTTTAAGCTTGTATTCCTTAACAAGCACAGCCCACACTTCATCATAATACACACTATTAATTAGCTTTTTAAAAATCATTATGTGACCAAATTTAATTTTAGAATGATATTAAAATTATGATAATAAACTAGAGATTTGAAAGCAAATTCTTATGATTTCACCCTGGTTATCTGGTGGATTCAAATACAGCATGCGTTCAATTACTTTTTCAAAATCACTGAAGCATTCAGGTTTCCAGAGACAAAAGTCTCTAATATGTTTCTGCTTAATTATTTACAAAGAGCTCTAATTACAGAATCAATACGAACTCTAACTTTCTTATAATCTATCTTCTTCCATGCTTCAAGAATTGGTATGTATTTACTATCCCTGCTTTCCTGAATTTTATCCAAAAGCAGCATTATCATATCCCTTGCTCTATCTTTTAAATAAAGCATATTAAAACTATTTATGCCGATATTAATTAATCTATCAAATCCGGAAAGAATTTCGTCAGTATAAGTATCTTTTTCTATCTCCCATCCCTTCGGACTGTATATAAGCATAGGTAGCCTGCCGCTATATTCAATTTCCAAATATCTATTTATAATCAACCAATCTATTTTTGAAGTAATTTCATATATCGACAGACCTTTATAATATCCGTATGAAGGATTATTTGTAAGGTTTTTTTCTAAAATAGTTTTATCTTTGGATCCTTTCAGTATCTTAGCTAATAGACTTCGTCCCCCTTCCATTATCAAATCATCTGCTCCCCTTAAAATAGCTTTAATCTCTTCGTTCGATAATGGACCAGATTTTTGGGGATGCAGACTTACTGAAACTCTTCTTGTTTTTTTACTCATTCTACTCTCTTCTATCCATTTATTGCCTCCTTGTTATAAAATGGGGAAAACTCAAATATTATTATATTTACCAGATATTTTTTTATTTTCACCCTTACGTTCTTGATACATTTCCCGGATCCATAAATACACTGGTTTTTTCCAGCTTTGGCTCTTGTTTGGAATATTTTTTATAAGACTTTTCGGATTTAGTCCCAGCTCTTTGGCCATCCGGACAGTTTCCACATTTAACCTGCATTTCTTCTTAGCTTCTATCCATTCAATATCCATTTTATTTTTGTTTTTACCAGCCACAATAATCACTTTTAAACCTATTAAAAAGTTGTATCAATCATGAACTAAATTATTTTACTATCCTGTATATCCACATATCCCGGTACGTGGAGAGTTAACTACAGGTAGAAACATCTCTCTGCTACATTTATGATTTTTAGCACAATCATCACATAGCCACCCTTTTCCGGACCATAAACATTCTGTACATATCTCCGTTGCAAGTTTATCACAATAAGAACACATTATTTGAGGTGGGTCATTTCTTGCAATGATTCTCATAGAGCTGCCTTTCATCTCACCATCATTTTCTGATACAACTTTCAGTTTTAAATATGTGGTACTTCCAAAATCATACTCATGATAGAATTTTTTATTAGGTGAAAGTACCTTGTCTAGTTCTATATTCATATCTTCCTGCTCCCAATTTTCATCAGGTTCTGAAAAGTATATTTCGTCTTCAATTCTAAACAGACTCAGGTGTCCGCAACATTCCAGCCATACATCTCTGAGAAGATTATCTAATTCTTCAAGAGTTGTGGTAGCAGGTGCTTCAATATGCAGCCAATAATCTGATAAATAATCGTTTCCTTCAGCTATAATATGAAAAATTTTTACCTTTTTAATATTCTTTTTTGATGAAGATGTTTCTAATATATTATTTCTTTTGCTGCACGACCGTAAATGTCTTGTCATACCCTTTTTATTGAAATTCTCTTTACAAAAATAGCATTTCCCATAAGAATTTGTCATTTGATAATTCCCTCCAGCTTATTTAATGATACTCTTGTTAGCTACTAACTTGCTGCCAGATTTATTAAAAAAATATTGATTATATTATAACGTATTGTGATTATACCAATTAAACTTCTTAATAAAACTATTTTTAACAAAGAAATTTTATTTTTTGTCTATTAAATTTAAATCCGTTGGCTGCCCGATCATTATCATTAACTATCTGCAAAAATAAATAAATTTTTTTTAAGTTTTAGCAGATTCAAATATCTGTTTATTCTTATTGGGAATATGAGAGCATATGATTGCAATAAAATCTACAGCATCAAATATCAAGACCACCCTCTTTCAGGCGATTATACTGGCTTCCGCGCATGTCATATCCAACCGGATTGGTTACTTGTGTATTTAGTTGAAAATAATTATGGAAGGTAATCCATTGGGTCTATCTGAGCATTATCCTTGATTACTTCATAATGCAGGTGGGGACCGGTAGAATAACCTGTGTTTCCTGACTCAGCAATTTTCTCGCCTTTCTTAATTTCATCCCCCACTGAAACGAGAATTTTATTTAGATGACCGTAGACAGTTGTAAATCCAAAACCGTGAAAGATAATTATCTCGTTTCCAAAACCTTGATTTCTGGAAGCAAATATTACGACTCCGCTTGCCGCTGCCACTACGGGTGTGCCCACATTATTTGCTATGTCAACACCGCCGTGAGTGCTGCCTCTCCCTCTTCTTTCCCCAAATGTACTGCTGATATAACCGCTTGTCGGCCAAATTGAAGGAGTATGTTCCAGAAGATAGATATGGTCTTCCATATGCTGCTTATCTGCAGAAAGCTTCTGCGCAATATCAGGTGCTTTAGCTATAAGGTCATCGAGTATTGCGTTTATGTTGTCGAGGTTTTCAGAATCTTCAAAATCATAATAAAATATCTCATTAGGATCATTTTGCATATCCACATTTGCATTTAAATCAGTAGTATAAAGTGCGACTTCTTTCTCAAAGCCACCCTTTCCGGTTATATTCCTGACCATCTTGTCCAGATCTTCTACCTGGGCAAGATATTCTTCGAGTATCTTTGTCTTTGCTGTTATCTCATTTGATTTTTTCTCAAGGTTAGCTATTTCAATTTCTTTGTAAGTTATTTTCTCCTTGACTCTTTCCATTTCTGCTAC
>JAMCVO010000115.1 GCA_023475715.1 Actinomycetota bacterium | reverse complement strand
GCTACATTAGGATTCCAGGTATGAGACAGGATTGGTATGTCTTTCTCGGATGCAATTTTCCATAGGGTTTCATATCTGGGATCGTCAATGAAACACTGGTGTTCCTCAGGATGCATTTTTATACCAACAATATTTTTACTAATTGTGTTTGTATTATTTTTATTAAAAAACTCCTCAATTATTTTTAGGGACTTTTCGATATGGTTGGGATTATATACTACATATCCATAAATAAAGTCCTTATTTTTTTTAATAATTTTAATAGTCTCCTTAATTCCAATTTCAGGATCCAGAAAAAAACTGTGGTGCGTGACAATAACCTTTTTAAAATTCAGGTCTAAGACAGCCTTCATGGCTAAATTTTCATAGAATGTATTTATAAAAAGGCCCGAATAATTTCCCATATGAACATGCGTGTCTATTATTTTGAAATCTTTTATCGGATAGTAATCTAAATTGTAGTTACTATTTTTATTATTGCTTTTATTTTTAATATCGATATTAACTTTCATGTTTTAACTTTGAAATTTTATTTTAGAGTTTTATATTATTTAAAATTGTTTTTAGATTTCTGAATAAAATGTTATTTTTATCATCTTGAGAAATTCTGGCATATTTTATGCGTTCATAAGATAAATACCTGGAATAAAATGGAAAATATGAACCAAATACCAATTTTTTTGAACCGAATTTTTCGACAAGATCTTCAATCTGATTAAAACCCAATAAATTGTGTGTTTCAAGATAAATATTTCCTGATTTTCCCAGCAGCTGATAGAAATAGGTATTGAACATTAGCTCTTTCGAATTACCGCCGTCTATTATTATTGGAATATCAGGATGCTGCTGTGAAACATCAAATATAAGCTGCCAATTAATTGCCTTGTTACCTGTTATATCAATTTCATCAAGATTAATAATTGTCGGAAAACAATATTTGTTAAGAAAAAAGTAAATTTTTTTAAATGCCCAGCTGTCAATCAGATATTTATGGGTTCTTGGGTATAATCTGCAAAATTTAAATTTCTCATCATATTTCTTCTTCAAATATTTCTCAAAATCATTCTCCCTGGAAATAAAATAACTCGGAAAAATCAAAGAGCCGATCAGAGATTGGTTAGAATCCAGCAAATCCGTCAGCATATTATCCCCGTCAATTGGGTCACCGTACAGTGAAAAATAGCTGCTGACGGCAATCATTGGAGTTTTTACATTTATGCGAAGATAATCAAAGCAGGTATTTAACTTTCCGGTGTCCACTGACAATTGCTCGCTTAAGTAATTTGTTCCAAACCAAAAATTGCAATCTATTATTTCATCTGTCATTTTTATTTTATTTAAATACTAATTTTACTGATGATTTGTATTAAAATGTGCTAAAATGTATTTTTATGATAATATTATGATATTAAATTAGTTAATTCTAAATGTCAATAAATTGGCTGGAGGAAAATATGAAACAAATAAATCTTAAAGATAAAATTTCATTAATTGTCGGTGCGGCAGGTGATATTGGTTCAGGCATTGTAAAAATATTGGCAGAAGCAGGGTCCAAAATAATAGCAGTTGATATCGACAAAGTCTCAGGCAATAATTTATCCAAGCTGGTTAGAGAAAAATTTGATACTGATATATTTTTTTATGAATGCAATGCCCGTAAAAGGCCCGAAGTTAAAAAAGTAATGAAAGAAATTTATGAAAAATTTAAAAACATAGATGTTTTAATATATTGTGCTGGTTATTCCTCGTTTGCCGAATTTACAGATTTGACTGATGATCAATGGGACATGGCAATGGAAATAAATTTAAAAGGTGCCTTTTACTTTATTCAGGAAGCTATGCCTTTTATGGTTAAAAGAAAAAAGGGTAATATAATCCTGATTGCATCTGCTGCTACGATAAATGGCAGTGGTGGTGGATCTCACTATGCTGTCTCAAAAATAGGCTTGCTGGGTTTAATGAAATCAATAACTTATGAGTTATTACCAAAGGGAATCAGGATTAATGCTGTTTCCCCCGGGATTGTAGATACTAAAATGCTTCGTCTAAGATATCCTGACACCCCTGAGGTAAATAAAAAAATAATCGAAGGTATACCGTGTGGCAGGATGGGTACTCCTGAAGATATCGGAAATGTAGTAGTATTTTTAGCATCAGATATTTCAGGGTACATATGCGGCCAGGAAATTATAGTTGATGGCGGTAGAGTTATTTATAAAAGACCAAAGTAAAAATACTGTCGTTCTTTGTAATATGTCTTTCATATTTTATCACCCTGACAAAAGTAACATAATATGTTTATATGTCAAATTTATTAGACCTTGCTGTCTTATATACCGACAAAAGGAAAAAAGATCGTTTTGGAGATATAGGCTGACTGGCCATAGCGAACAAAGTTGATATAACCAGGATTATAGCTTCACAAGATAATTTTTATACCGGAATTAAGTTTTTAATATCAATAATTCTTATTAAATACATGTTTCTAAAAATATTACTTGATATTTATAATTTAAATATTATAATTTTTTAAATATTAATGAATTCATTTAAATTTAATACTAAAATAATTTAGTAGCTTTGAGGCTTCCCTTTCTATAATTAGGCGTCATAAGTATATATAAAGATTATGAAAAAGGGATGAAAAAAATATAATATCATTATAATTATTTCTTAACCCTTTTAAGGAGAGTGCGATGAAAAATAAAAATGTTATTGCTTTTATTGTGTTTACTTTAGTTTTTTTCTTACTGACTCTTATTGTTCTACCAATATATGCACAGGATAAATCGGAAGAATCCAAACAGAGAGTTATTGTTATGTTTGATCAAGAAGTAAACATCAAAGCACAGGAAGCCTTACTTAAAGCATTTGGAGGAGAAAACCTAAAATCTCTCCCTATAATAAATGGATTTTTTCTTCTTTTGCCTCCAAGTGCTAAAGGTCCATTGGCCTCCAGTAACGGCGTTTTAAGCGTTGAAAATGACGAAATAGCTCAGATTACTGAAGATGAACTACCCTGGGGCGTAGATCGTATTGATGCAGAGATTGTTTGGGGAGGCACTGCCGGTGCTCTGAATGTAACCACTGGAGCCGCTGGAGCAGGAGTTGATATTGCTGTAATTGATACAGGAATTTATTACAATCATGTTGATTTGGATGATAATTACAGGGGTGGATATGATTTTGTAAACTCTGACACAGATCCGGTTGATGACAATGGCCATGGCACCCATGTTGCAGGCATTATTGCTGCAGAAGATAATGGGGTTGGAGTAATTGGGGTTGCCCCTAAGGCGAATCTGTATGCATTAAAAGTACTTGATAGTTCTGGCAGTGGTTATTATAGCAATATAATTTTGGCTCTTGATTGGAGTGTAAATAATAATATTGAAATTGTAAATATGAGTTTTGGTGGAAGTGTTTCAAGCCGTTCTCTACAAAAAGCATGTGATAACGCATACAGTAGTGGAGTTCTTCTTGTAGCAGCAGCAGGAAATGCAGGGAGCGCTAAAATTCTTTATCCTGCTAATTATAGTAGTGTAATTGCTGTTTCAGCTACTAACCAGAATGATAGTCTTGCTTCTTTTTCAAATTACGGAGAAAATATTGAACTTTCAGCTCCTGGTGTTAGTATTAAATCTACTTTTATCAATGATGGGTACGTTACTTATAGCGGAACTTCTATGGCTACTCCACATGTTTCAGGAGTGGCTGCGCTGGTAATCGCACAGGGTATAGCTATTGGTTCTGCTTCTGTAAGAGAAAGGCTGGATAATACTGCTGAAGACATAGGTCCTGCTGGAAAAGATATTTATTTTGGTTTCGGTATTGTGGATGCAGAGGCAGCAACAAGGACTTCCACGCCACCTCCGCAACCCATTGTTGAAAGTAAGATGCATATAGGCTCCATAGAAATGTTTTTGATTGACAGGATTTCTGGTAAAAATACTTTCACAAAAGCAACAGCAACAGTTACAGTTGTGGATGAAAATGGGTTGCGGAGGTGGCGTGGAAGTCTCAGTGGAACCTGGAGTGGTGCTACCTCTGATATTGATACCGGCTTGACTGATTCATCAGGTAAAGTAACTTTGGAATCAAATCAGATAAAAAAGACGTTATCAGGAACAGTTTTTACCTTTACGGTAAACAATATAAGTAAAGATTCATGGATATATGATTCTACAAAGAATATAGAATCTTCAGATTCTATAGCTGTTCCATAAGAAAAATTATCATAAACACATAATTCTTAATATAAAATGTACGGGCTCTGACATGGGTTTAGCTAAATTTTAATCTTTTTTTAATTATATTTTATATACACATAGTATTATTTTCATATCTTACCTTCCCGTATAATAAGAAAATTATTTTTATAACGATATTAAATATGTCATAAAAGATTTTACTTTTTAAGGTTAAATATATTCCTGAGCATTTCTCTTTCAGTTGTTCTATAAATATAATAATCTGAACCAATTGTTATTATCTCTTTTACCCCTAATCTTTCAGATATGACAATAAGTGTTGCATCTGCTAAATCCATCGGTATATCAGAGTACTTCTCTGAAAGCCTAGTTATTTTATCTATTTCTTCTGTTTTTATATCTTCAACTTTTAATCCGCCAAGTTTTATCCATTTTAAAAAATCTATTTGTGCATTTATATTAAAATCGAGCATGTGGCATACTTCTGATATGACTGGCCAGCTGGTTGTAAGTAATCCGGTATAGTTCTTAATGAACTCTTTTGTTTTCTCATGATATTTATCACTTTTATTAAATAAAGCTATAAGTGGTCCTGCATCAATGAGAGTGTTTTTCATGAAGTTTTTCTTTCAATTTTATTTTATAATTAACGGAACTATATTTGCTATTGCCGTATCTTCCAAAAAGATCCATACCAAGTTCGAATGGCATTAAATCTTTTGAACGCATATCGTAGTATTCAATAATTGCTTTTTTGATTATTTCAGATTTTGTTGTTTTTTCAATCTTAGTTAAAGCAGCAATCTTATTTAATATTTCATTGTTTAATCTTACAGTTGTCATATTATTACCTCCGTAATACATATTGTATTACATTTAAGTCTGCTGTCAATAGGCTAAAACTAAATATACTATATTGATTTGTTAATTGATTTGTAATCAGCAATAAGTACGTATTTAATGACATACATACCGAAATAGCTGCCCCATTGCGAACGATGTTAGAACCGCCATAATGCATTCAGACAGGGTTATCTTTATTCCTAAAATAAATATTTAAAATTATTAAATATCTAAAACAGTTCATATTAAAATCATTATTTATAACTTATTTAATAAGCTTCTCGAGGTCCATTTTTGCATAGATAATTCTGTGGATCTCTACAGTATTTTCAGTCACTATATAAAATATAAGATAATTTTTTACAGGTAAGAATCTATATTCTGTTCCAAGTGGTTCTTGTGGCTGATATAACTTGGAGGAGTAAGGATATTGTTTAAGCCTGAGAATAGATTTATCAAGAATATCAATAAAATCCATAGCAACTTTTGGAGATTTAAGACTTTTAAGGATATATAATACAATATCCTGCAAATCCTTTTGTGCTATAGGCAGGTATCTAATCTTATACATAATCTTTTCCAGTTTTTTCAGCAACCTTTAACTTCAAACCCGAAAGCACTTCTTCATGAGAGTAACGGACATCAGTTGATTTTGCTTCAATTTGTGCTTCTTTTAATTTGTAAAAAATCTCACTTTCAAATTGTTTGGCTTCATAGGCCTCAATACTCATGACCACCATGTCCCCGTATCCATTTTTTGTCAGAAATAAAGGTTCACCTGTTTCATGTACCACCCTTGAAATCTCAGCAAAATTATTTCTTAAATCCGAAATTGGTCTGATTCTCTTCATATAATTAACTCCTCTCCTTAATTAATTTATCATTATATTATCATAATTATGATATATAAACAAATACGGTTATATTCTATTTTTTATTCCATTTTATTAAACATTGTAGGATTTATTGACATACATACCGAAATGGCTGGCCATAGCGAACGAAGTTAGAACTGCAATTACAAGTTCAGATAAGATTATTTCGATACCAGAACTGAGTTTTTAAGGTTATCTATTTACCCTACTGTGCTACTCACGATTTATTTTTAATTAAAATAATTTTTTGGACAATGGTAAAATAGCTTTAATGTTAATTATTATCCATGCTTAAAAAATGAATACTGAAACAGTTTTTAAAGATGAAATTTGTCTTCTCTTTTTAGATGAATCAGGTCATCATGGACTGAAGAAAATAAATCAGGAATTCCCAATTTTTTTATTGGCCTGTTGTATTTTCGAAGAAGCTTATTATAAGGAAATATTTATAAACCAGGTTAAAGAATTAAAAATTAAACACTTCAATGATCCGGATATAATTCTTCATTCAAGAGATATAAGAAAATGGCAATCAGTTTAAATGTTTGGT
>JAMCVO010000083.1 GCA_023475715.1 Actinomycetota bacterium | reverse complement strand
CATGAAGGAACACCCGAATGTAACAGTTGAACCAAATGAAATACCAATGGAAAATATTCAGCAGGAATGGATGGCTGCAGTTGCGGCAGGAGATCCTCCTGACATTCAATTAATGGGTCGACAGGAAGGCATAGATGCTGCAACTAATGGTAGCATACTCCCAATTGAAGATTTTTGGACGGAAGAAGAAGTAAATCATATTCTTCCATCCGCCCGAAGAGAACTCGGGTGGGATGGAAAGCTATGGCTTGTGCCAGAATACATGGATCCATGGTTGATGGTTTATAATAAAAAGGTCTTCAAAGATTCCGGACTTGATCCGGAGAAACCACCAACAACATGGGTTGAATTTATGGCCGTAGCAGAAAAAATTAAAAATGCAGGTTTTATTCCGTTTGGTATGGGTGTAAAAGATGGATATATGAATGTATGGTGGTTGAGCTTGGTAGGATTGCAATCTCTTGACGATCCTTCTGACATACATCAGGCAGTATTAGGCAAACAAAGTTTTACTGACCCCAAACATGCAGATGTGTGGAAAATAATGGATGAAGTAAATAAAAAAGGATATTTTAACGAGGATGTTTTATCTTTAGGAATGACTGAAGGAAATGATTTGTTCTATTCCGGTAAAGTTGCCATGTCAATGGCAGTTCAGCCTATGATTGCAGCATATGTAAAGGAACTTGGAATTGAAAATGTAGGTGCAATGTTAACCCCATTTCCTGATATAAAAGGTAAATTAACGGGAACAATTCCTATACCGGCAATGCCACTTGCTTTGGCAAATGCAAAACACCCTGATATTGCAGCAGATGTTTTAAGATTTACCCAATCTCAGGATAGGGTAAATGCTCTTTATGAAATTGCGCATGGAATGCAGGCAAACGACCTGTTCGACCCAAGTACAATTACGGATCCAATGGACAAACAAATAGCAGAGTGGTTCTTAGCTGCACCTGGTTATACTTATAACTGGCACTACACACCTCAGATTGAGGCAGAGGCTTATGTAATTGGTCAGGAACTTCTAAATGGAACTATTACCCCGGAAGAAGCAGGCCAAAAAATGGATGATGCTGCAGCTAAGTGGAGAAAGGATAATCCTGAAATGGTAGTAGTTTTTGAAAGAATTGCTACTGAATGGGCAAGTTCTAAATAACTGTAGTTAATAAAAACTAAATATGTAATTAAAAAAGATGGTGTGGTTGTTTTTTATAAGGTTTACGATTTAATAACCAGCACAGCCACACCATTAGAAAAATCAAAAATATTTAACTTAAAAAGAAACACAAAATGTCAATCAGTGCAAAGAAGCTGAATAGTGAGCCGTATTTTTATCTGGGACCTGCAATTTTGCTAATTCTCCTGGTATATCTTTATCCATTAATTGAAGTATTCCGTGAAAGTTTTTTGGATATCAGGAAATGGCCCGGAACTTTTATTGGTCTGAGAAATTTTAAAATAGTATTTACAGACAGGATGTTTTATCTGTCACTTTTACATAATATTGAATTTCTACTAATCATCCCTGTCATTATAATTATCGCACTGATAATAGCGGTAATTCTACATGAAAAAATATTTGGTGCAAAATTTTATCAAAGTGTGCTATTCCTTCCATATATCATACCTTTAGTTGCGGTCGGGATAGCATTTTCATTCTTTTTTCAATACAGGGGCGGACTAAACCAGATGCTGGAGCTGCTGGGGTTAAAATTTCTGATAAAAGACTGGATAGGGAACCCACAACTTGCCTTACCTGTTGTAGCAACGGCAATTATTTGGCGGGAGCTTGGTTTTGCGATAATTTTATTTCTTGCGCGACTTGGATCTATTTCAGAAGATGTTGTTGAGGCGTCTCACATTGACGGTGCAGGATGGTGGACGAGGCTTTGGAGAATTTATGTTCCCGAACTCACCCATGTTATAGAATTCTATGCAATTATCAGCATAATAACAATGTTAAGTCAGATATTCGGCTTTATATTCGTAATAACTAACGGGGGACCGGCAAACGCAACCTGGGTATCCGAGTTATATATTTATAAGCAAGCTTTTCAATTCAACCACCTGGGTGCAGGTGCTGTAATGGCAGTGATATTGATAATTATGACTGTCGCAATAGTAATTATTTCTTACCGTTTCAGGAGTAGAATCGGAGAAGAAAATGGATGATGAGAAGAGGATTAAAGCTGATTTAAAATATAGAGCAGTGAGGTGGAGTAGTTTTACATTAAAAAAAATAATTCTTATATTGCTGGCAATAATTTCAATATACCCTTTGTTTTTTGTAATTATAAATTCTGTTAAAAGTAAAGGTGATTATAACAGCAGCGAGATTGGTTTCCCGAAAGAGATAGTATGGGATGCATTTAGAAAAGTATTTTTGGATCAAAGATTTCTAAGATGGTTCAGCAATACTGTATTTTTAACTATCGTGTCTGTTCTTATCTGTTTAATAATTGCAAGCCTTGCTGCATTTGCCTTAAGTAAAATGCAGTTTAAAGGCAGAAGATTTATTCTTAATTCAATTATCAGTTTAATGGTTATGCCAGTTATCATTATGATCATCCCTCTATTTGTACTTTTTGGAAAACTGCAACTTACAAATAATTATATTGGGGTAATTCTTATATATGTAGGTATACTCATGCCCTTTAACATATATCTTCTATATAGTTATTTTATCAATGTTCCCCAGGCTATATTAGAATCAGCAAGAATAGATGGTTGCGGGAATTTCCAGATATTTTTAAGAATGATGGTTCCGCTATCACTGTCTGCGTTGATGGCTTTGCTGGTAGTTGATGTGCTTTGGGTTTGGAATGAGCTTCTTATCGCACTTATATTTATGCAGAAGGAAAACATGAGGACGCTGATGGTAGGACTTACATTATTTCAGGGTCGATTCACATCTGATGTCCCTGTTATTATGGCAGGGTTAACAGCGGGTATTTTACCCATACTTATTCTTTATTTATTCACCCAAAAATATTTTGTCAAAGGTTTGGTTGCCGGTTCTATAAAAGAATAAAAAACAAATTTATTTTAAAACAAACTGAAAGGTTGTAAAAATGAAAATAGGGATAGCCTCAACGGGCAGAAGTCTCGCAGAAAATGTTTATAAAAGGTTCGGAGAAAGCCCTGCATTTCTAATTTATGATACTTCAACAAAAACTATTAATGCCATTAATAATTTTAGTAAATGTCTGAAAGGTTGTGGTCCACAGGCAGCACAGGTTTTAATTGATAATAAAATTGATTCAGTAATTGTTGGAGATATAGATGACAGAAGTTTGGAAATTCTTAAAACAAATAATGTGGCAATATATAAAGGTTATCCCGGTACCGGTAAGGAAGCTTTGCAAAAAATTAATGAAAATAGAATAAAAAAAATAAATGATGCGAAGCAAGCTTTAAATCCGAATAAAATTAATTCTATTAAGAGCGAAATAAAAAAATTTACTTTTTTAAATCTCAATCTAACTTTTAATAAAGAATTTGTTCCATATGAAGATTGGTGCATGATTTTAAACCACCCTGTAGCCGATAAAGTTCCTTCAAATTGGATTTCACCTAATAATTTTTCTGAAGGAATATATTATCTTAAGCTTGAAGTTCTTGAAATGCAGAAGACTAAAAATCCTATTGAATTTGAATTTGGATGGTGTAACTTTCCTGAGGAAAAGAATTCAAATATTCCCCACAGATGTAATTTTGGTATATATTCCTCTATCATATTCCCGGGGATATATGAGCATATCGCAAGAATAAAAGATATGGAAAACACTTCTGTGGATAGCAGAGAAGAACCATGGGATTGGGAATCGGGCTGGAATTCTCCTTTTAGCTTAAATATTCCCTTTTCCTCTTTTTACTTTCCTGTAAAGCTTAAATTTATGGTAAAAATATATTCTAACTAAGATGTTCTAACTAAGATTAACATAAATTTGTAAAAAATTTGACTAATTACACGGAGAATTATTATGTCAAAAAAAATGCTAGCTTTAAGGAAAGTAAAAAGAGGAAAAGGGAATATTGAATTATGTGAAGTGCCGATCCCTGAAATCAAACCATATGAAGTGCTGATGAAGGTATGGGCTGCGGGAGTATGCGGAAGCGATCTGCTTATTGAAGAAGATAAGCATTTTTATAAAGCGCCTGTGACTCTTGCCCATGAATTTTGCGGAGTGGCTTACAAGGTTGGAAAAGATGTAAAGAAAATCAAAGAAGGAGATCGTATCGTTGGGGATATAGAGACTGAGTCCGGCTGGTTGGGTGTAACAAGAGATGGCGCTTACGCACCTTTCATGTCTATGCCTGAAAAAGTCTGCTACAAAATTCCTGATGACTTTAATATGGACCATGCAGCAATGACTGAGCTTGTGACAGCAATAGTTCATATCATGCAGGAAAGGACAAATGTGAAAGCAGGAGATTTTGTAGTAGTTATTGGTCCTGGTCCAATGGGGCTGCTTGGTGTGCAGTTTGCAAAAATTAGAGGTGCTTCTAAAGTTGCTCTAATAGGCCTTAAAAAAGATAAAAAAAGACTTGAAGTTGGGGTTAAGCTTGGTGCAGATTATATCTTTTATTCTGATGAAAATCCCGAAAAAAACATAATGGAGTTAACAGAAGGCAGGGGTGCTGATTTTGTATTGGAAGCAGCAGGTGCAAGAGTTGGGCAAAATATAGTTGGAGCACAGCATGCAATAGATTGTGCAAGAAGAGCCTATGAAGGTCCTGGCGGGAAGGGGCAGGCCGCTTTTATAAGCTTGTGGGGTGAACCGATAACATTAAATTTTGATCAGGTCTGCCTTGGACAACTCGATATTCATGGGAGCTGGAGCTGGAATGGTTCAGAAACATGGAGAAGAGCAGTTAATTTAATTACACAAAACTATTTTAATCTAAGCCTAATGATTACCGGAAGATATAGTCTTGAACAGTGGAAAGAAGCTTTTAAAAACTTAAGGGATGGTAAAGACATAAAAGCTTTAATCTATCCCAATGGCACCGGATGGTTGTAAAGAATTTACTTTAAATTAACCAAAAAGTTCTGCTGGTAAAAGAAATCAAACCGTTTATTATACTTCTTTCACGTTTTTTGTCTTGTATGTCTTTAATAAAAATCCTGATTTAATTTTTAAATAAGCAGCTTGAAATAAAGCCTTCATATTTTATAAATTCCAATTTTGCAAAGTAGTATTGCAAAGTAGTATTTGACATTTTTATATAAATATTGTAAAGCTCTGGATCTTTAAAATAATCGGCAAATAGTTATCCTGTCATTCCCATTCTTTTTAGAATCCTGTAAACAAGGAATGTAAGGTATTTGGAAGGTTGGCTTTTCTGGCCGAAATCCCATCCTTTCCAGTCCTGCCAAACTGATTCCGGTCTGTATTTTCCCTCAGAATCCTGTTTTGCAGCAACAATATCAAGCATTTCTTTTACCTGGTTCTTTTGTCGTGCGTAAGCAAATCTGGAAAGTACATCAAGCACATGAATTATGTCATACCAGACAAGCGGTGCTTTTAATTTTCTGAAGTCATTACCCATATAAAAAATATAAGGATGAGAATTAATGCTGTCGGTCCAAAGATTGCAGAGGCTATCGATGCCGACTCGGACTTCGCTGCTATCCAGATATATGGGAAATTGAGAGAGAAGTTTCAGCATTACTAGGGTAGCATAAGGGCAGGGATCATCCTTTCTTCCGGGACCCCGGAATTTTCCCAGTTCTTTTGATACGGCACACGGCCATCCGTTACCATGAATTAACTTTGAAAGACTGCTGGTGCCATTTTTTATGCGTTGGTCATCTTTTAAACCGGTTTTTGCCAGTGCATATAAATTAACCGGTGCATCGCATAGCGCCCATCCCCAGGTATCAGTACCACTGCCTCCGTATGATTTGGAGATATTCATCGGAAGCTTTATTATCCCTTCCTCAGAAATATGCTCCAGCATTTTTCTTGAAATCACATCGATGCTGGGGTCATCTGTATTAAATCCAAGCTCTGCAATAAAAGAAATCTTATGAAAAGGCTGCCTGGCACTTTTATGGCTGCTAAGTACCTGGCCGCCAGGCCAGTTTTTGAGTTCTTCTACTATCCCTGACAATGCAGAGGACCGAAGCATCCGTTTGCGGGCATCTATAACTTCGACCGAATCTTCACTTTGTTCCAGAAGCTCTGACCTTGTGCCATATTCAACCCAGGGATCAGAATCTAAAAGCCATTTAACCAAATCATCATTCATTTATTTCTTTTTTCCTTATTTTTAAAATGCATTTCGTATCAATTTCCTTAATAAAACATTCTCCTAAAAAATCCGCCGGAAAAATATTAAATACTGATTTATTGTATTACTGTGATATGGAATTATCAAATTGAATAAATTGGATTTTTACAGACTTTATTTTTTTGGTAAAATATAAAAAAAGAGATCGTGAAGGTTGATTTATTAATAATAATTTTAAATAATTAGGGCTTCACGAAATTAAAAATTCGGTAGAAAGCTTTTAACAAACCGAATTTTATTAGGTTCTTTGACAAATGAGGA
>JAMCVO010000553.1 GCA_023475715.1 Actinomycetota bacterium | reverse complement strand
TGGGTAAAACTCTGTAAACGTCGTAAACCGACTCTATTTGTTTTAAATTATTTAATATGTCTTTTAATATATATTTATTGCTTATTTCTATGATAAACCTGAATTTTACAAGTCCGCTCTTATTTGTTCTTAAGGTGCTGGCATTGATAATATTCAAGTCGTATTCACTTATTACATTTGTTACATCGCGCAGCAGCTTTGTTCTATCCATCGCTTCGATTTGAATTTCAGCATTAAACTTGTGAGGTGCAAAGCTGTCCCATTTAACTTCAATAAATCTTTGCTCCTCATTCTTCATAAGAGTTTTAATATTATTGCAGTCTGTTCTGTGGACAGAAATTCCTCTGCCCCTGGTAATATAACCCATTATCTTGTCTCCGGGAACAGGATTACAGCATCTGGCAATGGTAACAAGAACACCGTCCATACCTTTTACAATAACACCACTGCTTCCAGTCCTTTGAACAGATTCTTTATGTGCGATATCTTCAATTCCTATTTCTTTTTCCCGCTCTTCGGATTGGTTTAAATTCTTAATAATTTTTGTGAAAACCTGATGAGTCGAAACTTTATGAGAACCAATATTTCTGAATAGTGAATCTATGTTTTCAAAATTTAACTCTTTTGCAACTTCCTCAAAAACTTTAGAGGGAATATCTTTAAAAGCCAGACTGTTCTTACGCAAAGTTTTGAGCATCAATTCTCTTCCAGTGTTGTATGATTCAAGCCTTTCTTCCTTGCTGAACCATTGCCTTATTTTATTTCTTGCACTCGTAGTTTTAACAATACCGAGCCAATCCCTGCTGGGGCCTTTTGGGGTTTTTGAAACTATTACTTCAACAATATTGCCATTTTCAAGCCTGCTTTCGAGCGGTACCATACTGCCGTCTACTTTAGCGCCGATGCAGTTATGCCCGATATCAGTATGAATCTGATATGCAAAATCTATTGGTGTTGCACCCCTGGGGAGGTTCACCACTCTGCCCTTTGGGGTAAAGACAAAAATTTCTTCCGCAAACAAGTCCATTTTCAGAGATTCCATATATTCCTGTGGATCCTTTAGCTCCTTCTGCCAGTCAAGCAGCTGCCTTATCCAGGTAATTCTTTTGTCAAACTCAGTAGGTTTTAAAATGCCTTCCTTATATTTGTAATGAGCGGCGATTCCATATTCGGCAAATTTATGCATCTCGAATGTTCTTATCTGTATTTCGAGCGGATCTCCCTTGCTGCTGATTACGGTCGTATGCAGAGACTGATACATGTTAAATTTTGGATTTGCAATATAATCTTTAAATCTTCCTGGGACCGGTTTCCAGATGGAATGAATTATTCCCAGAGCTGCATAACAGCTTTTGACATCTTCGACTATTATTCTTACTGCAAGCAGGTCATAAATATCATCAAATCTTCTGTTTTGCTGTGTTATCTTGTTATATATGCTGTAATATGTCTTCTCACGTCCGCTTATATCAGCCTGTATATTAACTTCTTTGAGTTTCTCGGCAATGACATTTATGGCATTGTCCATAATGTCTTTTCTAAGCTTGATTTTTTCAATAACCATTTCTTTAATTTTTGCATACCGTTTTGGATAAAGCGCCTGGAAGCTTAGATCTTCAAGTTCTGATTTTACCTGATAAATTCCCAGCCTGTGTGCTAAAGGAGCATATACTTCGAGAGTTTCTATGGCTTTCAACTGTCTTTTTTCTTTACTGACCGAAGACAGGGTCCTCATATTATGGAGCCTGTCTGCAAGTTTTATAAGTATAATTCTGACATCTTCGGACATGGCAATTATCATCTTCCGAAGATTCTCAACCTGTCTTTCCTCGCGGCTGCTGAAAACTATTTTATCAAGCTTTGTGACACCGTTAATTATGTTGGCCGCCGCAGCACCAAATTCTTTCTTTACTTTTTCGTATGTAAATTCCGTGTCTTCTATAAGGTCGTGAAGTATTGCAGCAATTATGGAAGTCTGATCAAGCTCAATGTCCGCAAGAATTTTGGCGACCTCTATCGGATGGCTGATGAATGGTTCGCCTGATTTCCTGTATTGTGTATCATGATATTTTTTTGCAATCTCATATGCTTTTGTAAGCAGCTTTTCATCAAGTTGCGGATTATAGCTTTTTACTTTGGCAACAAGTCCGGCAAACATCGCATCCGTATCAATATCTTTAGCCTTTGCAACAGCTTCTTCTGATATTTTTTCAATATCATTTTCAATTTTATCTTCAACAGGGTTCATTTTAAAAAGTTTAATATGTTATTTGAATCTAAATTCAATAATTATATATCCTATTTTGATGATTTTTTAATTATATAGTATTGCTAAAAAATTTAAAAACTATATGGAAATCAAACTATATAGAAATCAAAGTAGATGGACTTTTGTCTAAGCTGATAATTACAAGCCTCGGCTCTTTTTTGCCGTTCCAATTGTTTTCTTCTATGGTGAAAAGTATATCAATATAATTTCCTGTATTAATTATTTTCCGGTCCTTATCTTCAACGTTAAACAAAACTGCCTTTGTCATCAGGTTCGAATTTTTTAGTGACAGTGATATGTGCCTGCCATCCCGCATCTGTCTGGATTCCTGGATGAAGCAAGCTTTTGTTAAAAAAACAGGCTTTGGATTATCAATTCCAAAAGGTTCCATCTTTTTTAAATCTGAAATAAGCTCTTTATTTATCAGAGAAAAATTTATTTCCAGATCATAGTAAAAATGCTTTCTTATATCCATATCGTCAAGATTGTTTTGGGCAATTCTTATTAGCTCATGTTTGAAATCTTCATATTTATTTGTATCCATTGTAATTCCGCAAGCCTGCCTGTGACCACCAAATTTTATGAAATATTCCTTAAGTACGCTTATGCTGCTGAAAAGATCGAATTTCTCTATGCTTCTGCCTGATCCTTTCAATTTACCTTTATCTTCTTTAAATAATATGACCGGTATATTAAATCTTTTCACAAGTTCCGCAGCAACTACACCGAGCACCCCTTCGTTCCATTCCGTAGATTTGCTTATAAAGATTTTATGCTCGCCTACTATCCTTTCAAAATCATTTTTTTTAGATTCCAATATCTCTTTTAAGATTTCTTTCTGAATTAATTGCCTTTTTATATTAAATGAATCCAAATCATTAATGATATGGGAAATTTTTTCTATAATAGCTTCACTTTTTCCCTCAAATTCTTCTTTTAATATTTCTACGCTGTCCATTGCATTTTTAATTCTGCCTGCAGCATTCAACCTGGGAGCAATTATAAAACCAATGTCATAGGTTGTTATATCTTTTTTGTCATTGAGAAATTTTTCAATTAATTTTTTTAAGCCATAATTGACAGTTTTTTTGAGCATTTTTAAGCCGATGCAGACAATTGCCCTGTTTTCATCAACAAGCGGCATCAAATCAGCTATTGTAGATATTGCAACAAGATCCAGCATCGACCCGATGTAGTTTTTATCAAATTTTGATTTTATACCAGCATCAAGTCCTTTTAAAACAGCAAATATGAATTTAAAAGTCACTCCTGCTCCGCTTAAATTCCTGAAGGGGTATTTTGAGTCAGGAAGCTTGGGATTTATTATAATATACTGGTTTTTTAATTCTGATGCTGGTTCAGATTTAAAATCTCCGTGTTTATTTGGCTCATGATGGTCGCAAACGATTATGTCAAAACCGCTTCCTTTATCACTTAAAACAAAATCTTTTACTTCGCTGCTGTTGGTTCCACAGTCAACACAGATAATCAGGGGATATCTGCTATTAAATTTCTTATTTGAAGATTCATCGATGTAATCACTGCCGTTTTCAAATACCCTGTTCCTAATGAAGTCCATATTTATATCATAGCCTTCATCAAATCTGTCCGGTATATAGATATCAGAATCAAGCCCTGCTTTTTTTAAAAAATTAAACATTAATGCAGAGCTGACAATTCCGTCAGTATCATAATCTCCAAAAATCAGTACTGATTCTTTTGTTTTGATTGCTTTTTTTAGACGTCTCACAGCTTTGTCTATATTTGGAAGCAAGGCAGGTGATTTTAGAGTTTTTATCGAAGGATTTAAAAAAGAATTAATTTCTTCTTCTGTCTTAATATTCCTGTTTGCCAGAAGATGCAGTAAAACAGGGCTGCAATTTATTTTTTGGGCAAGATTATCCTTTAAATCTTTAGCTTGAATGCATATCCATTTTTGGCTGGATTGCTGCATCTTATTTCTTATAAACCGGAAATCTTTTATTCCATGCCGCTAGAACCGGAGGCCCTATAAATATTGAAGAAAAAGTACCTGATATAATTCCAACAAGCAGACCGAATCCGAAGTCCTTTAATGTTTCATTACCAACAATCAATAAAACAATTATTGGGAAAAATGTTGTTGTTCCGGTAATTAAGGATCTTACAATAGTCTTATTTATAGAATAATTAACAAGATCAGGGAATCTTTCTGTTTTTCCGAATTTCAGCTCTTCGCGAATTCTGTCAAATATGACAACGCAATCACTTAAAGAATATCCAAGTATTGTTAAAATAACTGCAATGGTTGTGGAATTGAATTCCCTGTAAGATATTAAATAGAAACTTAATATGATTAAAAGGTCATGGAACAGTTCCAGTATCGCAACCAGCGCAAATCTGACTGCAAATCTAATCCAAACATATATTAAAATGCCTGCTACACTGATAGCAACAGCAATCAAGGCATTCTTTATAATAGTCTGTGAAAATCCCGGAGCTACATTTCTGTCCTGGATAAGCGGTTTTATTATTCCTATTTTCTTATCAAGATCATTAAGAATTTTGGTTTTTTCTTCATCTGTTAATTGTACCGTTCTTATAATATACCGGTCAGATGCCGTACTTTGGAGTATTGCTTTTCCATAACCGATTTCCTCCATTGTCCCCCGGAGCTGTGAAATCGTTATAGTCTTCTTGAATTGCACTTCCATTAAATTTCCGCCCCGGAAGTCTATACCGAAGTTAAATCCTCTTACAAAGAAAAATATTATCCCGGTAATGATAAATACCGTAGAAATAATAATTACAAACTTACTCTTGCCCAGGAAATCAAATCTATAAGATTTTTCTTTTGGTAAAGCAGCCTCCTCGTCCCTTGTTTTTGCTATGTTTTTTGCAGCAATTTTTGCAGCAATTTTTTTCTTCTTTGCCAATTATTTCTCCTTCGCTGCTTCTCTGGTTATTTTAGGAAGCCTGACTCCCATAAATCCCGGTGTAATTGCCCTTGTATTTACTATCAGAAACAATATAGATCTTACAAGAATTATAGCGGTAAACATGCTTATAAAAACTCCTATTGCCAGTGTTACGGCAAATCCTCTTATTGGCCCGGTACCAAACCTGTAAAGTGCCGCAGCAGTAATAAGTGTGGTTACATTTGAGTCTATAATAGCCTTCAATGCATTTCTAAATCCTTCTGAAAAAGCTGCATATTTACCCTTTCCTTTGATTATCTCTTCTTTTATTCTGGCAAATATAAGCACATTGGCATCCACCGCCATACCGATGGTTAAAATTGTACCAGCGATGCCAGGTAATGTCAGAGGTGTTTTTAAGGCTGCAAGAATTCCCCAGAATATGATTATATAACATATAAGACCTATTAATGATACCAGGCCAAGACCTCTATACAGAGCTATCATAAATATAGCAATAAGTGCAAAACCTATAACTCCTGCAAGTATGCTTTGCCTTAGCGAATCCTGCCCTAGTGTTGGACCGATTGTCAGCGCTTCCTGCATTTCCAGATTTACAGGAAGAGCACCGGTTTGAAGGACAAGCGCAATGTCCTGAGCTTCAGCCAGTGTAGCTATCCCTTCAATTACCGCATCTCCTTCAATTGCCTGCTTTATTCTCGGAGCGGATTTCATCTCGCCGTCAAGAACTATCGCAAGCTGTTTTCCTACGTTTTCACGTGTTATCTTTGCAAACTCTGCCTGCCCCTGAGCGTTAAAAGCCATCGAAACAACAATTCTTCCATTGGAGTCATACCCTGCTTGAGCCTTTACAAGCTTGTCTCCGGTCATCAGCACTGGCCCAAAAACGGGTTTACCGTCTTTATCAACAGATTCGAGAATTCTAAACTCAAGCTGGGCAGTTTTTCCAATAAGTTCAATAGCTCTCTGAGGATCATCGACACCGGGAAGCTGAACAATTATATTCTTATTATAATCTCTGGTAATAAGGGGCTCTGATATACCAAGCTTGTCAATCCTATTCAATATAACAAGCTGGGCCTTATCCAATGCAGTATCCGTAACTTGCTCAACACCAACTTCACTTGGCTTTAATATAATCTGGGTACCTCCTTTAAGATCCAGACCAAGCTTTATTGAAGATTGGAAGGGATACGCATAATAAAGGCTCACACCCAATATTATTACAAAAATAACTATGACTATAATTTGAATTCTTTTATTTTGCATTTCTAATTATTTAGCCAATTACAAGCTTTTTAAGTTATCTTTTTAAATTATTCTTGCTTAAATTATTATTTTTGCTGAAATTATTTACCGGTCTATTTCGCTGTTGGCGTTTTCTGGTTTTGATCGCCGGTTAAATTTCTTGCAACAGCGCTTTTGCTGATCTTTACGTCTACCCCGCCGGCAATTGTAATTATTACACTATCTTCCCGAACATCTTTAACCCTTCCGTAAAATCCACCGATAGTTACAATTTCATCGCCTCTTTGAATGCTTCTAAGTAAATCCTGGGCTTTCTTCGATCTTGTCCTCTGAGGTCTGATCAACAGAAAATAAAACGCAACTGCCAGAATTACCAGCCATATCCACGTTCCATAGCTGGCAAATATAGCTCTAAACCCAGTCGGTGCCTCAGTGGTAGCAGTTGTTGCTCCGGCAGCCGTTGAAGCAGCAGTTGTTGTTGTGGTCGGGAAAAGTGCGCTGCAGCCGACAAAAACTGCACTGATGCCTATTAATAATATGCATGCAACTATAACAGCTATTATTTTCTTTGACATTGTTCTCTCTCCTGAATTCTAAGTTTAATATGTTTATTTATAAACAAACTATGATTATTTATAAAAGTTGCTTTATAAATAACCAAATATAACTATTATTTACATTTTTAAAAAATTTGCAATGCTTTATTTTATTTTTGTTTAATTCCTTGCGTTAATTTTAATCTATATTATAGTTTTTTATAAAATCTTCCTTAAATTGTAAGAAATTTCCCGCCTTTATTGCTCCTCTGGCATTTTCGACAAGATTAAACATAAATCTCAAATTGTGAACAGTAAGCAGCATGCTTGCAAGTATTTCCTTACACTTATAAAGATGCTTCAGGTAGGATTTTGTGAAATTTGCACATGTATAGCAATCACATGACTGGTCAAGTGGTGAAAAATCATGTGTAAACCTCTTATTTTTTATATTTATCTTTCCCTGACTTGTAAAGATGCTGCCATTTCTTGAAATCCTTGTGGGCATAACACAATCAAACATGTCCACACCGCATTCAATTGCATAAATTATTCCAATGGGATCTCCCAATCCCATAAAATAAAAGGGCCTGCTCCTGTCAATATAATTTACCGTATATTTTAAAATATCAAAAGTAATGTCCCTGTTTTCCCCGACACTTAATCCTCCCACTGCAATACCATCAAAATCCATCGAAGAAATTGATTCAGCGCAAAACCTTCTTAAGTCTTTTATAAATCCTCCCTGAATTATGCCAAATACTTTTATTCCGTCTTTTTTTTCCTTATTTATCCTATCTCTTGTTTTTAATGAAATTTCCGCCCATTTAAGTGTTCTTTGTGCGGCATTCAGCGTATATTTATAATCTTCGTTGAATTCGATGCATTCATCAAGGACCATAGCTATATCAGAACCTATGCTTAACTGCATCCTTATTACATCTTCCGGAGAGAAAAAATGACTTGAGCCATCAATTATAGATTTGAACTGAACTCCTTCGTCTGTAATTTTCCTGATTTTGCTGAGGCTGAAAACCTGAAAGCCGCCGCTGTCAGTCAATATACTCCTGTTCCAGTTCATAAATTTGTGCAGGCCGCCTGCTTTTTCAAGCACGTCAATCCCAGGCTGAAGGTAAAGATGATAAAGATTACCAAGGATAATATCACAGCCCATCTCATACAAATCATGATGGTCTATAGCTTTAACAGAAGCTTTTGTCCCAACAGGCATGTATACAGGGGTAGAAATTGTTCCATGACTGGTTTCTATCAGACCTGTTCTGGCAGCTGTCTTTTTATCTTTACCTAGAATTTGAAAAAAGTTCTTATTATCTGTCATTTTTACATTAGTTTTAGCATATAATCACATAATCTTAGTTTAACTTATCAACATGCAGTCACCGAAACTGAAAAACCTGTAATTATGTTTTTTGGCTTCCTCATATGCTTTAATTACATTCTCCCTGCCTGCAAAAGCACTAACCATAACAAGAAGCGTGGAATAAGGCAAATGGAAATTTGTAAGCATAGCATCAACAGCTTTAAACTTATAACCTGGGTATATATATAGTTCAGTATTGCCTCTATCGCCCGAAATTTTACCTTTTTTTGAAAAAACAGTTTCCAGAACTCTTGTTGAAGTGGTCCCCACGGCAACGATCCTTCCGCCATCCTGCAGGGACCGGCTAATTTTATTTGCTTCACTATCCGAAAGTGAATAATACTCGTTATGGATCACATGTTCTTCTATTTCATCTTCAATTATTGGCCTGAATGTATCCAGCCCTATATCCAGTCTGAGCCTGGCAAAATTAATCCCTCTGCCTTTAAGTTCTTTAATGAGTTTATAAGTAAAATGAAATCCGGCTGTTGGAGCCGCTGCAGAACCATTTACTCTTGCATAAATTGTCTGGTATCTTTCTTCGCTGATGTTTTCATTTTTAATATAGGGAGGCAGGGGGACTTTTCCATACTTATTTATAATATCATCAAGAGATGCATTGAATTCCACAACAGCTTTCCCGTATCCAAGCTTCTCAATAACGGAAAAATAGTAATTTCCGATATTTACCTTGCTTAAAACCGATAGCTTTTTGGCAGGTTTTAACAAAACCAGGTATTTCTCACCTTTTATTCTTCTCAACACAAAGACTTCAATTTTTGCACCAGTATTTTCTTTTATACCTGACAGTCTGCATTTTGTAACCTTGCTTTCATTTAAAACAAGCACATCATCTTTTTTTAGATATTCTGAAATGTTGCAGAAGATATCATGAGAAATCTCACCCGTTTTTCTGTTTAAAATCATTAATTTTGATCTGTCTCTTTGGATCAAAGGTTCCTGTGCGATGAATTTCTCCGGAAGGTCGTAATAAAATAAATCAAGCTTCATAGGTATTCTTTATTTAAAAAGTCTTGCATCTTTTTCTTTATCATCTCTATCAATACCCAAATGCTTATAGGCCAGTTCTGTGGCAACCCTGCCCTTTGCAGTTCTTTTTATAAAACCCAGCTGCAGAAGATATGGTTCGTATACATCTTCCACCGTATCCACTTCTTCTCCTATGGAAACTGCTATTGTCCCTACGCCTACCGGCCCTCCGCCAAATTTGGTTACGATTGTATGCAATATTTTCTTGTCGATGACATCCAGCCCAAGCTTATCTATATCCAGTTTTGATAAAGCATTCTCAGCAATCACTTCGTTTATCTGGCCGTCTCCATAGATGAGAGCATAATCCCTTACTCTTTTCAAAAGCCTGTTGGCAATTCTAGGAGTACCTCTTGATCTTTTAGCAATGGAATGTGCCCCTTCCTCCGTAACATTCATTTCAAGTATTTCTGCGGATCTGATAATAATCTTTAGAATGCTGTCGATATTATAATAATCAAGACGTAAATGTACCCCAAACCTATCCCGAAGCGGTGCCGCGATTAATCCTATTCTTGTTGTTGCCCCTATTATTGTAAATGGCGCTATATCTATTCTTATTGATCTTGCGGATGGACCCTTTCCTATAATAATATCCAATTTATAATCCTCCATTACAGGATATAGAATTTCTTCAACAACTCTGTTGAGTCTGTGCATCTCATCAATGAAAAGTACATCAAATTTATCCAGATTGGTAAGAATGGCAGCAAGGTCCCCTGCACGTTCTATAGCAGGACCTGAAGTAATTTTAAAATTAACCCCAAGCTCGTTTGCTATTATCTCTGCAAGACAGGTTTTACCAAGTCCCGGAGGACCTGAAAGTATCACGTGGTCTAGGGGCTCATTTCTTTTCTTTGCAGAATCTATAAAAATCTTCAGGTTTTCCACAATTTTTTCCTGTCCGATAAAATCAGAAATAGATTTTGGGCGAAGACTTTTATCTAACTCGCTGTCTTCTTTTTTGTATTTTGGAGTTATAAAACTTAAGTCCTCTTCAGGGCTTCTGTCAGGCACAAATTCTACTCCTTTAACTGATTTATCGGAATTATTACTGCTATCTTGTCTGATAACTTATACCTCCTTAAGGGCAAGTTTTAGAATTTCTTCCGTTCTCATATTCTTCAGATTCTCGATATTCATCTTTCCAATGACTTTATCTATTTCTCTTGTATTATATCCCAGTGCTTTTAAAGCTTGCCTTACTTCAGATATTTTTTCATTCTCAAAGGTACCGGCTGTTTTCAAATTTTCAAATTCACTTTCTTCAAGTTTATCCTTAAGCTCAACAATCATTCTTTCAGCAAGCTTTTTCCCAATACCCGGGATTCGTCTGATTAAATCCACGTCCTTGGAAAGTATTATCCTTGTCAGCTCATCTGCAGAATATATGGAAAAAGAGCTCAGGGCAATTTTTACTGAAATCCCCGAGACACTGATTAATTTTAAAAACATATCTTTTTCTTCTTCAATACCGAACCCGATAAGTTTGATCTCATCTTCCCTTACATGGGTATAAATATTTAAAGAAGTAACATTTCCAACAGCAGGAAGTTTTTCATAAGTCCTGCCTGAAATTAGAATTTCAAATCCGATTCCGCTTATGTCTATAATTACTTTCGTCGGGAGTTTCTCTATAAGTTTTCCATTAAGTCTGGCTATCATTTTAAAAATCCTGGCAATTTATCTGTTATTTTTCGGTCATTATCTCAATAAGAACTTCATATCATTTTTTCAAATGAGTTTCTACCCTGTCTTTAAATTTGCTCATGCTCGCATGGCAAAGGGCAATTCCCATTGCATCCCATGCATCATCTTGCTTCGGAAAGAATTCTTCTTTGACACCAAGTATTATTTTTACCATATATTTTATTTGTTTTTTTGTGGCTCTTCCATAACCGACTATTGCCTGCTTTACCTGGAGAGGCGTATATTCATAAATCTTTAGATTATTTTTGCTTCCGGCAAGCAATAAAACCCCTCTTGCCTGTCCAATAGCCAGTGCCGTCTTAACGTTTGCACTGAAAAAAATATTTTCAATAGCAAGACAATCCGGGCAGTAATTATTAATGATTCCTTCCAGGGTTTCATAAATATTTTTTAACCTCTGATGAGTTTGCAAGCTGGATTTTGTAATTATACAATCACAATAAACAGGTATAAATTTGCTTCCCTTTATATCTAAAATACCTACTCCTGTGGTTTCGAGACCAGGATCTATGCCTAATACCCTGATCAGATCATTTCCCATGTCATTTGTTTTTTGAAAATTTATATCTATTCGACCTCTTCTAAAATATCATCGCTTAATTCAACATTTGAATAAACGTTCTGTATATCGTCAGAATCATCAAGTAAATTAATGAGCCTTAGGACTTTCTGTGCATCTTTTTTTGAAACTTCAACAGTTGTTTTGGGAACATACGTTATTTCACTGGATTTAATTTTTATATTATTTTTTTCAAGATTTTTTCTTAAATTCATAAAACCTGCAGGACCGACTGTTATTTCATAAAAGTCCTTTTCATCCTGAATATCTTCGGCCCCGGAATCGATTACATTTAACATGAATGCTTCTTCGTCGCTTACAGTACTTTTTTCTATCAATATTATGCCTTTTCTTTCAAAGAGCCAGCCCACACATCCGGTTTCACCAAGATTACCGCCGCTTTTTGAAAATATATTTCTGATATCCGAAGCCGTTCTGTTTCTGTTTTCCGTCATTGCTTCAACCATAATAGCGGTTCCGCCTGGCCCATAACCCTCATACATTATGGTTTCAAATTTCTCGCCTTCTATTTCGCCGGTGCCTCTTTTTATGGCCTTTTCAATATTTTCCCCGGGCATATTGTATTCTTTTGCCTTTGCTATTGCATTTGAAAGTGCGAAATTATTATCAGGATCACCGCTCCCGCCTTCTCTTGCAGCAACAGTTATGCTTTTACTTAGCTTTCCAAAAATGTTTCCCCTCTTAGCATCTTCTTTAGCCTTTTTATGCTTAATTGAATGCCATTTTGAATGACCTGACATTTCAAATCTCCCTTTTAAGATTTAATTGACAGAATTTACTTATTTTTAAATTCGTTTGAATAAATTGTTTTAATTCTTTTTATGATACTTTGATTTCCTTATCATATCAATAAAATATTGGTGTATCCGTAAATCCTCGGTCAATTCAGGATGAAAAGCACAGACAAGTACATTTCCTTCTCTTGCAAGAACTATCTCGTTTTTATATCTGCCCAGTTCTTCCACTTTACTGCCAATTTCTTTAATCTTCGGGGCCCTTATAAAAACTGCATGGAACTTTGAACCATTTAAACTCTGCACTTTTTTCAAATCTATATTTTCTTCAAAACTGTCTATTTGCCTCCCATATGCATTTCTGTCTGCAATAATATCGATAAAACCCAGGCAAAACTTACTGTCAGTAACTTTTTTTGAAAGAATAATCAACCCTGCACATGTTCCAAAAATAGGCTTGGAAGATTTGTAAAAATTTTCAAGAGCCTTCTTAAAACCATATTTTTCAATTAATTTATTTATTGTGGTGCTTTCCCCGCCGGGAATTATTAACCCGTCAATTTCATTTAGCTGCTCGACGTTCCTTACTTCTAACGCATTATGCCCGCTTCTTTTAATAGCTTTTATATGTTCCCTGAAAGCACCCTGAAGCGCCAGCACTCCTACAGTAATTTTTTCCTTTTCTATCATTCTTAATGTTACCAGCCCCGGTTTGAAACAATATCTTTCTGATCAATCTTGGCAACACTTAATCCCGGCATTGCCATTCCCAGATTCTTTGATACCCTGGCCAACACTTCAGGATTATTATAATGAGTAGTGGCTTCAACAATCGCCTGGGCCATCTTCAGGGGGTTTTCTGATTTAAAAATTCCTGATCCGACAAAAATTCCGTCAGCTCCAAGCTGCATTATCATTGATGCATCAGCAGGAGTTGCAATTCCTCCGGCAGAAAAATTTACCACCGGCAGTCTTTTATATTCGTGAACATACAAAACCAGCTCGTGCGGGGCCCCGAGTTCCTTTGCCACAGTCATCATTTCTTCTACAGGGAGAGCCGCTATTCTTGCAATTTCATCTTTTATGTTTCTCATATGTCTTACTGCTTCAACCACATCACCGGTTCCTGGTTCACCCTTTGTCCTTACCATCGCTGCGCCTTCACCAATCCTTCTTAAGGCTTCTCCAAGATTAGTTGCCCCGCAAACAAAAGGCACCTTAAAATTCCATTTGTTGACATGATATTTTTCATCTGCGGGAGTTAAGACTTCGCTTTCATCGATATAATCAATACCGATTGCTTCAAGAATCTGAGCTTCCGCAAAATGTCCTATCCTGCATTTAGCCATAACCGGTATGGAAACAGTATCCATTATTTTCAGTATTATTTCAGGGTCAGTCATTCGTGCCACACCGCCTGCCGCCCTGATATCTGCAGGGATTCTTTCCAGTGCCATTACAGACACTGCTCCTGCATCTTCCGCAATTTTAGCCTGCTGGGGTGTTGTGACGTCCATTATGACACCGCCTTTAAGCATTTCTGCAAGTCCTGATTTGACTCTTAAAGTTCCTTTTTCCATTTTATTTAAAACACCTCCTGTTGTAATTCCAATAAATATTGAATTATTCACCAAAAACTGCTATGCACTTTTTTTTGTATTATTCAAATCCACACCAATCCCCAAAGACATCTTCTCAAGCCGTCTTATCCTTTCCTCAATCGGCGGGTGCGTATTAAATAAACTGCTAAACATCGCTTTCGTATTTTTACCAAAAGGATTTGATATGAACATATGTGCCGTCGCATTATTTGCTGTACTTACTTCGCTGTAAGCGCTTATTTTCCTTAACGCGCCTGCAAGTCCCGCAGGATACCGTGTTATAAGAGCCCCGTTTGAATCCGCAAGGTATTCTCTTTGTCTGCTTACAGCAAATCTTATAACAGCAGCAATCAGTGGCGACAATATTATTAACAAAAGGCCTATTACAAGAAAAATAAGGCTTAAAATACCGCCAGCCGAGTTCCTGCTGTTTGAGGATCGTCTTCCTCCTCCAAAAATGAAACTCCTGAACATTATGTTGCTTATAATTGTAACCATACCTACAAGAATTATTATTATTGTTCCAAGGAGTATGTCATAATTCTTTACATGAGAAAGCTCATGTGCTATTACACCTTTTAATTCTTCATCATTCAGGTTATTTATGATTCCTCTGGTAAGTACGAGTACGCTGTTTGATGGGTTCCTTCCGGTAGTAAACGCATTCATACCGCTTTCTTCAATTACATATATTTTTGGCATCGGAAGCCCTGCGGCAATTGATAAACCTTCAACCATATAATAAACCCTTGTATCCTGCTCTCTTGTAAGCGGATATGCTTTTGTCATTTGAAGCACCAATTTATCACTGTAATAATAACTTGCAAAACTCATTATTACAGCAAAAACAAGTGCAAAAATCATCAGCATTATTGAATATGAACCACTGATTCCATACCTATAATCAAAATATGTTCCAATGGCAAACCCCAGAGCACCAATGAAAATAACAAAAAGAACAATTATAAAAGCGGTTCTTCTTCTGTTGCTTGCTATGTTTTCGTACATTTTTAAATCACCAAGTTTAAAATTGAACTTTGACTGGACCCCTAGCCTCAGGTTCTTCAATCTCAAAATAATCTTTTGATGTAAACTTGAACCATCCTGCAAAAATATTTCCCGGAAAAGTTTGAACCCTTGTATTAAACTGCATCACGGAATCGTTATAGAATTGTCTTGAATATGCAATATTGCTTTCAATACCATTCAATTCTTCCATAAGTCTTGTAAAATGCTGGTCAGCTTTTAAGTTTGGATATTGTTCGGCTACGGCAAATAATGACTTTAAAGTACTTGTTATCATATTTTCAGCTTTAGCCTGATCCGGAACTGATTTAGCTTCCATGCCAATATTCCTGGCCTGTATCACTTTTTCAAGTGTCTCTCTTTCATGCGCCGCATAGCCCTTCACGGTCTCTACCAGATTTGGTATAAGGTCATATCTTTTCCTGAGTTGTACATCAATCTGAGACCAGGCATTATCTATCCTGTTTCTCAAAGAAACTATTGAATTGTAAAGACCAATTCCAACCAGAAAAACTATTATTATCAGAGCTACAACCACCACAATCGGCACTAAAATTGCTGCTAACATACTTAACCTCCAGTTGTAAAAATTTTTTAAAATTCCTGAAACCCTGCAATAAATCCATAAATTTTCTGGAGATAAATTATACCATATTAGCAAATAAAAACGACTTATTTGTTTTTACACATCAATGATTTTATGGTATATTTTTTTCTACATTATTCGCTTAATTTATAAAAAATACCGGTTCTTGGATATTTTGGGAGGAAATTAATGAGTGGCACTAATATAGCAAACAAAAGGGTCATAGGTTTGGTATCGGGAAATGGTGGAGGTAAAACATCCCTGGCAGAATGTTTTTTATTTAATTCCGGAATAATTAACCGGCTTGGCAAGACAGAAACAAAAAATACCGTTTCGGATTTCAGTCCTCTTGAGATGAGAAGAGGGTTCAGTATCAGTTCAAGCATTCTTAATTATAAATGGAAGAATTATGAAGTTAATCTGATAGATGCACCAGGTTATATGGATTTTATCGGACAGGCCATCTCTGCCATGAAAGTCGTCGACGGGCTTATCGTGGTAATAGATGCCAAGTCAGGTATTCAAGCAGCTACAGAAAAGATAATTGAACATCTAAAGCAAAGTCCCAAGCCTGCTTTTATTGCAATCAATAAATTGGATCAGGAGAATGTGGATTTTTCAGGTACTGTCGAAAAAATAAAAAACAATACAGGATTAAATCTTGTTCCGATAACAATTCCCATAGGTGAAGGCGAATCTTTTAACGGTATTATGGATTTACTGCAGAACCAATCATATCTGTATAAGAATGGTGTATTTCAGGGAGTAAAATCTGCAGTTGATGAAAGTAAAAAATCAGAGATTGAAAATTATCATAACAGCCTCGTTGAATCAATAGTTGAGACAAACGATGATCTTTTAAATAAATATCTTGACGGCGAAAAAATTGAAGCTTCCAGTATAAGCGGCGTACTTAAAAATGCAGTCATGGACAACAAGGTAATCCCGGTTTTTGCAATATCTTCAGGTAAAAACATCGGTATTGATATATTGATGGATTACATAAATAATCTGATGCCTTCACCTCAGGAGGTCCAACCTTTGAAAGTCAAAGAAATTGGAAAAAATACCGAGATAGAAATAAAACCATCAAGCGACGGGCCGGTTCTTGCTTATGTTTTTAAAACAATGGCCGACCCTTATATCGGCAAGCTGTCAATATTCAGAATTTTTTCGGGCACAATTAAAGCAAATGGCAGTTATTATTTGCCGGGAACGAAGAGTTCACATAAATTCACCAATTTATTTGCACTGCAGGGTAAAGAACAGTCAGATTTAAGTGAAGCAACATGCGGGGATATAGCAGCAGTTTCAAAGATTATGGACATATCCAACGATGATACAATTTGCAATGCAGATAAGCCTGTTGAAATGGAAAAAACGATATATCCTGAACCTACGCTTCCCAGGGCTATAATACCTGTAAGTAAAGGTGATGAGGAAAAAATCGGTATGGGCCTGTCAAGGATAATTGAAGAGGACCCAACCCTTAAAACCGAATTAAATCTTGAAGTACATCAAACTATTGTATGGGGGATGGGAGATCTCCATCTTTCGGTTGTCAAGGAAAATCTTAAGGAAAAATTCGATATAGATGTAAAAATGTCCACACCTGAAGTAGCATACAAGGAAACCATTAAAAAAGATGCCCAAACGGAATACAAATATAAAAAACAATCCGGAGGCAGGGGCCAGTATGGTCATGTATTCATTGAATTAAAACCGCTTAAAAGTGGTGAAGGCTTTAAATTCGAGGACAGTATTTTCGGTGGTGCAATACCAAAAAATTATATTCCCAGTGTTGAAAAAGGAATAAGAGAATCACTCATTGCAGGAACCCTTGCAGGTTTTCCGGTGGTTGACGTTTATGTAAATCTCTTCGATGGTTCGTTCCATACAGTAGATTCTTCTGATATGGCTTTCAAATTGGCAGCTTCTATGGCATTTAAAAAGGGGATGTCCGAGGCCGGACCTGTAATTCTTGAACCTATAATGGAGCTTGAAATTACGATTCCTGAAAGATATATGGGTGATATAATTGGAGATATCAACTCAAAGAGAGGAAAAATCATCACTATGATCCCGGCTGAAAACAAAACCCAGATAATAAAAGCAACTATACCCCAATCAGAGGCCTTTAATTACTCCGTAGATTTAAAATCAATTACTCAAGGCAGGGGTATGTTCAAGCAGAAATTTTCTCATTATGAAGAGCTGCCTTCACATTTAGCTCAAGCTTTGATAGATGAAAGGAATAAGGATAAAAAAGAATGAAAAAAAATTACAATAAGTATACAAGCATTGGTGACAGGTTCCCTTATATTATTTTTGCATTGATAATAATAAGTGCGGTAATTTTTATCCTGTTATTTAAAGCAAGGTATCCTCTGCCTTTTTTTTCCGGTGGCTCTGCAAAAACCGATACAACGTCCGTATCTTATTCTATTTTTATCTCTTCTCCTTCAAATGATCAGATTTTTGATCTGGTCAGCAGCAGCGAAACGGTCCCGATTGTAATAAAATCCAAAGATATAGAGAGTCTTGATTATAAATTAAAACTTATTGTAAATGGTAAGGATGAAATAAAAACATTCAGTTCTCCTCCATATGAGTACAATTGGAACCCGGAAAAATCTGGTGATTATGAAATCGTTGCAAACCTGGTGGATGATAAAGACAATATCATTTCAAGTTCCAATAAGATTAAATTTGCTGTTAAATATGAAAATGAATCTACGGACACAACGTCAAGAAGTATAGATATCGAAAAAAAGAAACAGGAGGCTCTTGATGGCTCCCAATACAGGACCCAAAACGGAGCACCCGTTTTTGCTTTTAAGGCTTATACTGCTCCGATTATTGATGGCAGCATAAATGAATGGGGAATTTTTGATGAAGCCTCTATTTCGAATCCTACTATAAAAAAAGAGAACTTTACAAATTTAAAGGATTGCTCCGGTATCTATTATACAAGTTGGGATGATGCAAATTTTTATCTGGCAGTTCAGGTAACAGACGACGTGTTCAACCAGTCATTTACAGGTAACCAGATAAATAAAGGAGACAGCCTATCCATAGTTTTTGACACTGATCTTGCTGGTGATTTTAGTATTCCTTTTTATTCAGGTGATGACCTGCAAATTGACCTTTCACCCGGAAACTTTGCAGGAATCCCGGCTGAAGCGTATATTTACTATCCATCCGAAGTTCCAAAAGGCGTTGAGGTTGCATCAACCAAACTGGCAAAAGGATATATAATCGAGGCTGCTATTCCATGGTCAAATTTCGTTAGTTACGGACCAAAAGATATAGATGTGATGGGATTTACAATTTCAATTTTTGATACTGACAACCTTGGATCTACCGAGCTTGTGGTATCATCTTCCAAACAATTCGAAATCAACAATGTGACCATGCTTGGTACTCTTGTTCTCATTGATGGCGGAGATTTACAGGCTCAGACAACAGAAGGAAGCGGGACAACGGACACGACATCAGGAACCACGGCAACAAATTAAAATCACTAACCGATAGATACAAAAATTTTTATCAAACTCTACTTCTTGAAAGATGGTTCAGGGTATTTAAATTAAGATTATATTATTTGTTCTTGTAAATTTATGGACTTTCATATTCACCATAAGTTTTAGGTAATCAGCATACCCAAAAGTCTTTATGAGCCCCGCAATCTTAAGCCTCAGACAACTAATAAAATATAACCTAAATAAGCTATTATAAGCTATTTCTCATCATAAGAACCTTGTTTAACCGGAGGAGAAAATACATAGACTATATGCATTGTCTTTTTACTTTCATTTTTTATACTATGCTTTACAGTAGGTGGAATATACGCAATACTTCCCTCCCTTATTTTTTCAGATTTTCCATCAAAAAACATTTCGCCATGTCCACTAATAAAATATATTATTTCTTCTTCATTTTCATGGACATGCTCAGGAGCATGTGAGTTTGAGGGGAAATCTGCCGTACCAAAACACATATTTTGTGATTTTCCGAAATGCCATGGACTAACTATCATCTTATGCTTTCTTCCAGGTAAATCCTTTGCTTCGATTTCGCTTTCATGAACTATATACATTATTCCCTTCCTTTCTATCTTATCTTTACAATTAACATTTCAAAAAGATTAAATTTTTCTAAACATAAATATCCATATGATTAATTCTTGCAGTTAATACAATTATTTTTTTTTATATTAAGGATAGCGCTAACATTTTATAATAAAAAAATTATTTAATTTATTTAACAATTTATTTTTTAATATCTTCCAAAAGTCTTATTGCTGTCTTTACTATATAATCTGTATCCATATCATATTTTTTTAATAGCAGCTTATATTCACCTGATTCAGCAAAAGTATTTTTTAACCCTACTTTTTTTACAAAGATAGGATATTTATCACAAATAAAATCGCTTACGGCTGAACCTAAACCATTTTTTATCTGATGGTCTTCCACGGTTATAATGCCTTTTGAGCAGTGTGCAAATTCAAGCAAAGTATCTTCATCCAAGGGTTTTAATGTATGCATATCAACAACACTTGCACTAATTCCCAGCTTTTCTAATCTCTTAGCAGCCTCCACGCATTGATATACCATATCTCCTATTCCTATTAAGGCTATGTCTTTTCCTTTAACCAGTATATTTGCTTTTCCAATTTTAAATTCCTCATTTCCATTATAGATTGGCGGGACAGCATCTCTTGTAAAACGCAAGTATACCGGACCTTTATAGTGGTATGCCTGTCTAACTATTTTTCTTGCTGAATAATAATCTGCAGGCATAATAACTGTCATATTGGGAAATGTACTTACTATTCCCATATCCTCTGTTGCCTGGTGTGTTACTCCATCACTACCTGGAGTGAGCCCACCGTGAGATACAGCTATTTTTATATTTAACTTAGGATAGCAGACGAATGTTCTTATCTGCTCACATGCACGCATAGAGGCAAAAACTGAATATGTTGAAACAAAAGGAGTAGCACCGCATGAGGCAAGTCCGGCTGCAATTGCCATTTCATTTTGCTCTGCAACTCCGACGTTTATAAATCTATCAGGAAATTTTTTAGCAAAATAACTTGTTCTTGTTGATTTGCTAATATCAGCTTCTAAGACTACAATATCAGCATATTCTGATCCCATTTCTTCCAGTTCTTTCCCATAAGCATCTCTTGTTGGTGCAATTTTATTTAATTCTTCCAAACTTACTTTTCTCCTTACTTTTTAGACTGCTTATAGCACTTGTATATTCTTCATCATTTGGTGCAATTCCGTGCCAGTCACACTTATTTTCCATAAAGGAAACTCCCCTACCTTTAACTGTGTTTGCAATTATTGCTGAGGGAGAATTAGTTGTTTTTTTGGCAATGTCTACTGCTCTTAAAATCTCCTGAATATTGTGGCCATCTATTGACTGCACATGCCAGTTAAAAGCTTCCCATTTGTCTGCCAGGGGCTCTAACGGCATTACTTCATCAGTTGTACCGTCAAGCTGCAGATGATTATAATCGATAAAAGCTACCAGATTGCCAAGTTTATACTTTGCAGCAGTCATGGCAGCTTCCCAAACTATTCCTTCATCTATTTCGCCATCACCCAGCAGGACATAGGTATAAAAGCTCTTATTAAAAATCTTAGCATGCAAGGCCATACCGCAGCCTATGGAGAGCCCATTTCCAAGTGAACCAGTAGTCATGTCAATACCAATAGTTTTATTCATATCAGGATGACCTTGAAGCGGGTAATTAATTTCCCTTAATTTCCACAATAATTTCCTGTCAAAATATCCCCTTTTAGACAAAGCTGCATACCATATAGGACAACAATGACCTTTAGATAAAATAAATCTATCTCTATCTTCCCGGTAGGGGCTACCGGGATCTATATTCATTATGTTAAAATATAATGAAGTAACTATATCCGCTGCAGATAGTGATCCTCCTGGGTGACCTGATTTAGCTATATGAATCATCTTAAGTACATCACAACGAAGATTATTTGAAATATCCTCCAGTTCATTAATGTTAAGATTTTCAGATTCGTCTGTTTTATAGTTATTTATATTCATATTTTCCTTTTCTGCTCTTATATTCTTGCAATACTTCTTGAGTTAATTTTTTTATTTTCAATTTGTATTCTAAATTTGATATAGCATCATTATAATTTAAAATTAAATTTAAATGAGATTTCGTATCATACTTTTTATTATTTTCTTATTACTAACCTTTTCTAAATTTCAATATCAAGTGAGTTAGGGATAATCATAAAAATATTTTTGGACATTCAAGTTGCAATCTACCGGTACAGTATCTATATTGAATTCTTTTATAATATCATCACTGATATATGCTAGCTGCTGATATCTATCATAGATTTTCAAGCATTCATTTTTTCCCAATTTTTCAAGTAAATCAGAATAAGCTTTTACATGAATTCCCGATACTGTCATAGTACCCAAATCTATGGGAACCCTATCAGGTTCTTTTTTTTGTAAAGATATATTTAGTCTTGTTTTTGAATTAATTTCTTTTTTCATATATTAATTTTCTATTTGCCTTTACCTGATACTTCTTCTATAAGGATATTAATATTTTCTGGATCTGTTGCATTCAATCCACCACCGGCAGATATTATAAATCCTGGATAGGTACTGGCTTTTTTTATTAATTCTTTTACAATGTTTCTAATTAAAACTTTATCTTTGCTAAGCAATATCCCGGTAGGGTCAATATTGCCCATCAGCGCTACTTTTTTGGTTATAAGCATTTTTTCGATTAATAATTCCACACTTGTATCAGGGCCAAAGTTAAATATATTCATCTCTACATTCAACAAGTTTTCAACTATATGATCCGATTTGGTATCATTATGAAAAACAAAAATTTTATCTTTAAAATTTTTTCTAATTTTGATATGGCATGGAAGTAAAAAATCTTCATAAAAATTTTTACTAATAAGACCTGAAATATCATCGGTTAATAAAAATCCACCGGCAAAACTATTAATCTCAAATTGTTTATCTAAAAAACTAATAATAAATTCTGTACAAAATAAAAGTAAATTTTTGATAATTTTAGGTTCCGAATACATATTTATTAATAAATTATCGATCCCTATTAAATAACCGGCAAGTTCGCCTGGTCCAATTGACCAGCTAAAATTCAGGTTATTTGTAAAACTTCCCTCTTCAATAAATCTTCTCAAGGCATTAAAATACCATGGCCCAAAACCTTCTTTTTTACAATCAGGAAGTTTTAAATTTTTTACATCATTTATATTTTTAATAACTGCTTCAGAAACACATGGGGAGCTGTTTTCATACCATGCAATCCTGGATCCAAGCGTAGAAGGTAAAATTATTGCCGCTCCGAAATTTGGCCAGACACCGGGAATAAAAAGAATATCCTTAAATTTTTCAAATGTGAATTTTTCAGCATTCATCATTTGTTTTATATCACTAATAAAATCGAAAACCTTTATTTCGTAATTATGCGCAAAAAACCTTTCTGTCCCAATCAAAGCTATTAACAGGTCTTCATTTTTAAAATTTATATTTTTGATTAATTCTTTATATAAATCCATTTTTACTTTTGATTTTCTAGAAGATTACTTAATTATCTCTCCGTAGGTATCCGGCCTTCGCTTATGTTGAATTTTCCACCAATGTTTCTGAGAAGAACGAATTTCACTTAAATCAATATCTTCAATTATTACTGTCTCTTCTTTTCCGGCCTGTGAAAGTAATTTACCTCGATCTATTATGCAACTGCCACCACCTTCAATACCATTACCAGCACGATTACAAACCACAAGACAGGCCTTTATCTGAGATGATATTGCAATTGCATATTCTTTTGCCGTTTCATAACGATTAACCAACCAAAAGAGTATCTCGCAACCTTTAAGTCCAAGAATTAATGGGACTTCAAAATAGAATCCATCTTTACAAATCATCATTCCAAAACATCCAAGAGAAGTTACAAAAACAGGATACCCTTCCCCAGGTTCGAATACATCTGTCTCTTTTTGTATTTTTCCATCCCTGTCTACACTTGATAGATGTGTTTTATGGTACTTTTCAATAATTTTTCCATGATTATCTATTAATATGGAAGCATTATAGTGTTTATTGCTTGATATCTCTCCAATTCCAAAAATTAAACCAATATTCATTTCTTTTGCCTTTTTAGAAATTATATTAGTAGTTAAACCGGGAATCTGTTCAGAATATTCTCTAATATCTCTAACATAATAATCACAAAAAAACATCTCGTGAAATACAACGATGTCAGCACCTTGATTACTAGCTTTTTTCATTATATCTATCATTCTTAAGCGATTTTCTAAGACTCTTCCAGGTTGAGTATAAATTTGCGCACAAGCTATCCTGATTTTTTTAGTATTAATTACAAATACTTCCTAATCTTCCTTAACCTAAAAAATTAATTTTAAAGTATCTATAGTCTGATTCCATATTTAAAGAATATTAATAATATTTTAAATTAGTCATAATCTTTAAAAGGAATACAAAAATTCTAATAATTTTTTTGATTTAAAAAATGCTGATGACAAAGAATGACCTTCATTTTTTATTATAATAACTTCACCAATTCCGCCAATTTTTTTATATTCTTTAATTAATTTTAAGGAATTTTCCTCAAATGGAACAATTTCATCACTATCGCCATGTAAATGTAAAATAGGTATACCTTTGTCGGATAACTGTTTTAATCTATAGATTGGATTGTGCTTTTTTATATTTTTTTCCATTTCTTTTACACTATTATATTCATAAAACTTATATACGTTTTTCAAACCAGGCCAACTTTCTAAATTACATACTGGGTAAATTCCGGCAATTGCAATTACTTTATCGGCATTTTCCACTGCCCAGTTATAATGCATTAACCCTCCCCTGCTTTGACATAATAAACTAGCTTTTTTGTTTAAAGAATATTTTAAAGTAATATATTCATAGAACTTATTAAAAATCTCTATACCATTTATATTGCCAAATGTTTCTCCTATTTCAATTCCACATATACAATATCCAAACTTTAATAATTTTGTAAAAAGCCAATTATAAGCAGTAGAAGGATGAATAGAATTAGATGGATTTATACTTTTTAATCCTCCTTCTATTATTTGTTTTACTATTTCTCTAGTGTCATTTCTATCTATTTTCCTTCTATTATCTATCATATCAGATGGATTTAGACCTAAGAAAGTTGGCGCAAACCAAATCCATTTACTTAAATTAGTTTCTTTATTTAATTTTTTATATTTAGGCTTAATAATAAAACATCTAAAATTTAAAAAACTAAAAAAATATGTTTCTTCGTAAATCACTTTTGATATTTGAATAAAATCCTCTAAATAATTATTTTTTACTTTATGATTTATATAATCCCTTATCATATAATCCCCTATCTACAGGTAATTATCCTTACTTGCTGTATTATTTAAAAAAAATAATAGTCTCCTGATTTATTTAAAACTTTTTTCAACTTATTCCTTTATTGCTCCCGCAGTTATCCCCTGAATTACCCTTTTTTGCGTTAAAATATAAATTAGAATAATTGGTATAGTTATTATTGATCCTAAAGCCATAATAGATCTGAAGTCTACATACAATGAAGATGAAAAGTATGTCATTCCTATTTGAAGTGTATAGAGCCTTTCATCGACTGCTGTTATAAGAGGAATTATAAAAGCATTCCAAGACCCAATAAATTGAAGTAGAATAGCACTCATGACGGCAGGCCAGGAAAGTGGAAAAATTATTTTAAAAATTAAATTTAATTCTGAGGCACCATCTATATACGAAGCTTCTATTATTTCATTTGGAATTTCTTTAAAAAATCTATAAAGAATAATTATACTCAAAGCTTCTGCAGATAAACTATAAATTATTCCCTGATAACTATTAATTAACCCCAAAGAATTTAAAACTAAATATAATGGAACTGCCACTACTTCCTGAGGTATTATCATCATTGATATGAAAAAAAAGAATAAAAATTTTCCACCAGCTACCTTATGCTTGGCTAACATATAAGCAGCAAAAAAACAAACAACTATATTTATAACTGTTGAACCAATTGTAGTAACTATACTGTTAACAGCCATTTTTAATAATGGTGGTGAAGATATACTAGCTAAAGTAGTATAATTTTTAAAACCTATATCCTTAAATTTAAATATTTCAAAAATACTTTGACTAAACATGGCATTATCTGACAATTTTAAAGAAGCTATCAACATCCATAAAAAAGGATAAACAATAATTATGCTAAGCAAAATTAAAAAACCATATATCAATATCAAATAAAAAAATCTTTTATTTTTGAATATCTTCATTCTATATCTTTAGTCCCTTCTTTCAAAAAAAGCTATCTGTAATAACAAAATTATCACTATAATCACAAACATAAAAACAATACTGGCGCTAGATTGTCCAAACTCAAAACTTTTAAAGGCTAATTGATAAGTATGATATGCTAGTAAATCAGTGGAACCTAATGGATCTCCTGAAGTCATGGCAAAAATTATAACAAATGTTCTAAAATAAAAAACTGTTCCTGTAATGATTGTTATATAAAAAGCTGGTTTAAGAGCATTTAAAGTTATGTATCTAAATTTACTCCAAAAATTTGCGCCATCTACTTCGGCAGCTTCATATAATGAAGGATCAATAATTTGAAGATTTGCTAAAAATATTAATATAAAATATCCTCCCAACTTCCATATTGTGATAAAGATAACCGTCCATAGGGTTAGCTTGGGATTTGAAAGCCATTCTTGCCCAGGTAAATGAAAAATGTTTAAAATTTGATTGACTAAGCCATATTTAGAGTTTAGAAACCATTTCCAAATAAGACTTATAACAACCCATGATGTGACAAAAGGCATAAAGAATAATGATTTAAAAAAATTTGAATATCTTAAAAATTTATAATCTAAGAAAATTGATACAAATAAAGACCATATAATAGTTAAAAGGAGTATGATTAAAGTAAATCTTATTGTAACCAGTAATGATCTTACATAGGTTTGGTCATGAATTAAATCAATATAATTCTTTAATCCTATAAATGTATTTCCAGAAATTATATTTACATTAAAAAAACTTAAAATAAATGAATATATTGTTGGCCAAGCCCTGAATATAATAAAAATAATTAAAGCAGGTATAATAAAAAGAAAATAAATCGATTGAGTTTTAAATTTGTTATTTTTTATATTTGATTTAAGCATATAATATATCCTCTAAATGAAATCCCAGGTTGTTAAAAAACAGCCTGGGATTTTTACATACCTTTTTAGGTTTTAGGTACAAATTTTTCAACAATTGCTTTTTCAGCGTCAGCCAATACTTCGGCTGGATCTAATGTAGCATCTATCAATGCTGATTGTATGTATCGTGCTAGCATCGCTCTCGCATCCGCTGTCCACCAAGCTGCAGTTATTAAATATATCCTATTAACTTTTGCCGGTAGCATTGCATCTTTAAAGAATAAGTCTTGTTCTGTTTTAGCTAAATTTTTATAATCTAAATCTGGACGGTAACTCATCCCTTGGTTTTTATAAAATTCGGTTTGCACTTCTGTGCTAAGTAAATATTGAATAAATTTTAGTGCTTCTTTTGGATGTTTGCTATTTACTGAAACCACCAAAGCATGATAAATAGTTGAAGCATAATTTTTTCCACCTTTTTCAATAGGGGGAAATGGTACTGCTACCAAATCATTATTTAATTTTTCCTGCCATCCAGCTAAATTCCAGCTACCAAGTCTGCCAATACCAACAATCCCAGCAGCAACATCTCTATAAAACTCAACATGGCTATAACTAGCGGTATCCTTTGGGGAAATTTTATTTTTCCATATTGCATCCTGCATGAATGTAAGTGCTTTTATGCCTGTCTCGTTATTTATATTCAACTTACCATCTTTGGTCACTAATTCCTGTCCTGCTGCATTCATTAAGTACTCAAATTGAACAGTTGCATAATTCCTGTCTAAAGACCCGAACATCTCATAGCCCCAAGTATCATTTTTTCCATTTTTATCTGGATCATTAAATGTAAACTTTTTACCCAGCTCAATTAAATCACTCCAGCTTTCTATATATGGAAAGCCCTTCCCCCATCCTACATTCTCTGCCCAGCTTTTCCTTACAAATAATGCCAGGGGTTGATCTGTAAATTGCAATCCATATAATTTACCATTATATGATAGTGAATCAAGTATATTTGGGTCCATTAATTTCACTTCCGGCCAATCTCTAACACCATAATTATCCAAATTTGCCCATGCCCCATATTTTTGTTCAATTTCTAATGAAAAATCATGAACGTTATCCATCATATCGGGTTCATCGCCAGAGATAAATGCAGCCAGGATTTTTTGGTCAAACCCAACTGTAGGCTGTAATGTTATTTTTACTTCAATATTTGGATTTACAGCCGTAAAATCTTTAGCGAATTTTTCATATAAATCCTGATAAGCTTGATTACTACTTTGCCACATAGTTATAGTAACTTTTTCGCCAGCTGCAGCGGCAGTGGTCTCTGCGACAGTAGTCTCAGCAGCAGTGGTCTCTCCTACTGTAGTTTCAGCAGCAGTAGTCTCTACGGTAGTTGTCGTTGTTTTACACCCCGACAAGCTGAGAGTAGCTATCATTGCCATACTCATTATAGTAATCAATACTAAAAATAATATTTTCTTCATTTTTAGTTCCTTCCAATCATCTTTGCTTTGCCAATAAATTTTAACAAAATTTTTTGTGAGATTTGCTTCAAGCGTAGTAATGCGTGGTATTAA
>JAMCVO010000274.1 GCA_023475715.1 Actinomycetota bacterium | reverse complement strand
CCAGTGCAAGAACAAGCAAAATAAAGATATGGATTGCAGGTACACGGCCTAAAACATTGCCGGCAGCTATAGCTCCGGTTATTATGGGGCTCGCTTTAGCTCTTTATGATACTAAAATAAATATCCCGATCGCTGTATTTACTATAATTGCTGCTCTTTTGATCCAGATAGGGACAAATCTTGCCAATGATTATTTTGATTTTGTCAAAGGCACTGATACTGACAAAAGAATCGGCCCTGTAAGATTAGTTCATGCAGGCCTTGTAAAAAAGAAGGACATGCTTGCTGCTTTTATAATAACATTTGCATTAGCAATAATTTTTGGTGCTTTTCTTGTTATCCGCGGTGGTTATCCGGTTTTGATTATAGGATTCCTTGCAATAATTTTTGGAATACTTTATACAGCGGGACCTGCACCTATAGGTTATATTGGGCTTGGAGATTTGTTTGTTTTTATTTTTTTCGGACTTATATCGATAACAGGAACTTATTATCTCCAGGTTTTAAAGTTAAACTATATTATTTTTATAGCAAGCATAGCACCTGGTTTGTTTTCGACTGCAATTCTGGCTGCGAATAATATAAGAGATTTAAGGACGGATAAAGAAGCAGGCAAAAAGACCCTTATTGTAAAGTTCGGATACAATTTTGGAGTTGGACAATATTTGTTTTGTGTTATTACCGCTCATTTGATACCTGTCGTGCTGGTTTTAATTACGAGGGCCCATTATTTTTCTCTTATTGCAGTCTTAACAATAATAATGGCAGTAAAACCGGTAAAATTATTGATTTCCAGGCCTGGTCCAGAGTCTCTGATTCCAGTTTTAGGCATCACAAGTCAGATGCTTTTGCTGTTTAGTATTATATTTTCAATTGGCTGGAATATTAGAATGTAAGATTAATCTTATGGAAAAAATAATCGAATTCAATCTTTATAAATACAATCTTCAGTTTGCACAATCCGTAAAAATAAAAAATCATGAACTGACTTCCAGAGCAGGTATAATAATAAATATAAAAACTTCATCAGGTTTTTCAGTATTTGGAGAAACAGCACCGCTGCCTTTCTTTAACTCGGAAAGTTTTGAAGAAGCTGCTTGGCAGCTTAAAAAAATAAAGAAGAATATTATTGGCTGCACAATAGATAAAAAACCTGTCAGGATAGAAAATACCAAATCCGTCTTTCTGAACCCGGAAGCAATACTATGCGGTAAGTCGAAATTATCGGATACGGTAAATAAATTCAATGATTATTTTTTAACTGGTTTTGGTTTTTTTAAAGACATTTTTTCAGATGATGGCATTTTTCCTTCTGTAAAATTTGGAATTGAGATGGCTTTGCTAAACATATTTTTTTTAAAACCTGATTTTCAAAAAAGCCTGATGGACACAGAAGAAGATGACTTACAGGTGAGTAAATTGTTTATGGATTTAGGAACAGATATAAAAAGCAGCATGGAACGCATTATCAAGGACGGATACAGAACTATAAAAATCAAAGTTGGAAGAGGACTGCTTGATTATGAAATAAATAAGATAAAAGAAATCAAGAAGTTTGTTAAATATAGCGTAAAAGAAGATATAAAACTAAGGCTTGATGCAAATGGTTTATGGGATTTAAAGGAGGCAGTCCAATTTGGAAATCAGATTGGGAGCGACGGGATTGAATATATCGAAGATCCCATGGGTGACATAAACAAATATCCGATATTTTTTAGTGAAACAGGAATCCCAATTGCTCTTGATGAAAAATTAAGCGATTTTTTGAAATTAAATGATATTAATAAAACAGGTGAAAAATACCCTGATTATTTAAAAGCATTTGTATTAAAGCCTGGTTTTATAGGAGGTTTTTCAAAGGCTTCAGATTTAATAGCAGCTGCAAAAAAAGCTGGCATTACTTCGGTTTTAAGTAATTCATTTGAAAGCAGCATAGCAGTTTCTGCGATAGTATTATTTGCTTATCTAATGGATTTAAATAATATACCTGTAGGAGTTGATACATTAAAGTTTTTAAAGAAGAATCTTTTAACCGAAGATATAGAAATATCGGAAGGTAAAATAAAACTGAAGGAAATATTAAAAAATATGAGTAAAATTAATTTTGACATGCTGGAACTATTGGATTGTTAAAATAACCTTAAATTTTAAACTAAGATGTTTTTTAAAGCAGATGCAGTTTTAACAGAGAAATTTAATAAAACAGGAATCAAAGACAGTGAAAAAATTGCGATTTTAAGCAATAATTCTGAAAGATATATAAAATTGCTGATACATATCTTTAACGCAGGTGCAATCGCAGTTCCGGTAAATCCGCTGTTTCCGCCACAAAAAATATCAAATATTCTAAACAAGATAAACTGTTCAAAAATAATAATTGATGGACAATCATTCAGTAACGACGTACCGGGATTTAAAATAATTCCGCTTGATTATTTTATGGATGATCTAAATCTCATCGAATTAAAAAAATTAATCTCCTTATTTGATATAAACAAATTTAATAAATATGCTGACAAGCCCTCAAGCATAATTTTTACTTCAGGTTCAACCGGCAGTATCAAAGCTGTTCTGCACACTTTTGGCAATCATTATTTTAATGCCCTTGGTTCAAATAGCAATATTGAGCTTGAGGGTAGAGACTGCTGGCTGATTTCACTTCCTTTAAACCATGTTAGCGGTTTTTCAACGATATTTAAAGTGTTAATAAGTAAAGCCTATATTGCTGTTAAACCACCTGATTTGTCCTTAATGGAGGTAATAGAAAAACAGAAAGTTACACATTTATCTATAGTTCCTTCGCAGCTTCATGCGCTTATTAATAACCCGGCTGGAGCAAGAGCTTTAAGAAGAATGAAAGCGATTCTGATAGGTGGCGCAGCTGTTCCGGGAGAGTTAATTGAGGAGTCGATAAAATTAATGCTTCAGATTTACAAATCTTATGGATCAACAGAAATGGCATCACAGATAACATGTACCGTGAAGGATGACTCGCTGGAGCATTTAAAAAGAACTTCAGGTAAGTTGTTAAGGTATAGAGAAATTAAAACTGAAGAAGATGGAGAAATACTGGTAAAGGGCTGCACTTTATTTAAAGGCTATGTGGAAAAAGATAATAAGGGAAATGAAATCTTGAATATGCCATTTGATGAAAAAGGATGGTTTAAAACCGGAGATAGAGGGTTTATTGATGATGATGGCTATCTTGCTGTATATGGCAGAAAGGATTCGATGTTTATTTATAAAGGAGAAAATATTTTTCCTGAAGAAATTGAGAATGCCATAATGGAACTGGGAGGGGTGGAAAATGTTCTTGTGGTACCGGTATTTAAAGATGCGGAAGGACAGGGACAAATTCCTGCAGCATTTATAAAAAGCAAAAATTATTTTCAAACTGATTTTGAGTTAATAAGAAATTCTTTGCAAAAAAAAATTGAACATTTTAAAATACCTGTCATTTTCTTAAAATGGCCGGAAAACGAAATTAATGCTTCTTTAAAACCTGACAGAAAAAAATTTAAAAAGATAGCAGAGAAGGAAATCAACAGTCGCTGATAAGGTATTCAGGGTAAATCAATATTTTATTTAGCTTAAATTTTAATGTGAGTTATTACTCTGCTTTTAAATTCTCTAAAATGGCCAAAAATTCTTCTGGCAGTTTTACAGGTTTATAGTCATTAGCTGAAATAAGCACATGTGCAGTTTTTACATGAGCGACTTTATTTTTGCTTTCATTATAAAAATCATAATTAAGTTTATATGAGCTTTTACCAACAAAACCAAAAGAAAGCTGAATTTCTATTTTATCTCCAAGACGCATTGGTTTTATGTAATCTGCCTCAGCATGAACAACTGGCATCAGGACTTTTCCTTCGTTAATAATTTTTAATACACTGAAATCGGAACTTTCTAAAAATTCCTCCAGGCACTCATATGCAAGGTTGAATAAATTACTGTAGAAAATAAGATTGGCGGCATCTGTGTGATAAAGCTTGATTTTGGTTTTGTATTTATACATTTTAGTTTATTATTACCGTTGAATTTTTGTTAAAAGGATTTTGTCTTAATGCCAGAGAATATAAATAAGGATAAGAATCTTTTAAATATTCCATATATGAAAGCCATTCTTTGATAAGAAGCAGGTATGATCTTTTTATATCGAGCTCGATATGCTTTAAATCTGCTTCCGGCTGATTATCAAAAGTTTCACGGCTTGACATTTCTTCTGTCAGGTGAAAGACTGCCCTGAGCAGTTCCGTGAAAGTTTCATGTTCAAGAAGGTTGGGATTTTCAAGCAATCTTAATAAAAAATCTCTTTTGCTTAACAGAAATTTTTTTAATATTTCTTCGCTTTCGATACTTATATGAATTTTGCTATCATGCTTTACAATGCCTGATTTGAATTTAAGGTAATCTTTTCTACCCCAATTATTTATTTTCATAAGCCGGTTTGAGATAGCTTCCATGTTTTCATCGTATTCGTTAAAATATTTCAATAAACTTAAACCAACTTCGCTGAAAAATGTTCCTATAACCATGTTTAATTTGTTGAGCATCGATTTTTTTTCACGCTGGTTAAGCAAGGTATCGATTAATAAAGTTACCAGCAATACATTTATTGGCAGGAATGCAATATCAAGTGTAAAGTAAAAGAAAATATCATGGGAATTTTTAAAAATAAAATAGTTTATAATATAAATAATTATGGATATCACCACTAAAATGAGTGCAACAATGATTTTCCAGTTAAATTTATTTTCCATAAATATTCTCCCTCAAGCTTGTAAAGCTTGTAAATATATTTTAAATATTATCCTTTAAAATATCTATTAAAAGTAGTATAAATTTTTATCTATGGAATCTAAAAACGGAATAAAAAATATTTTAAGATCTTTAAGGTATAGAAATTACAGGCTGTTTTTTAGCGGTCAGCTGGTTTCCCTTGTAGGTACATGGATGCAGCAGATAGCTATGAGCTGGCTTGTTTATCATTTAACAGGTTCAGCGTTTATGCTTGGATTAATTACTTTTTTCAGTCAGATTCCATGTTTTTTAGTTTCTCCTTTTGCAGGTGTTTTTACCGACAGATGGAACAAGCACAAGGCACTGGTAATCACCCAGATACTTTCGATGATTCAGGCATTTATAATTGCAATATTAACCCTGACCGGAGTTGTGCAGGTATGGCATATTATTCTTTTAAGTCTGGTGCTTGGTTTCATTAATGCATTTGACATGCCGATAAGACAGGCTTTTGTTATAGAAATGATTGAAGACAGAAAAGACCTCGGAAATGCCATTGCTCTGAATTCATCAATGGTTAATGGAGCAAGATTGTTCGGACCTGCCGTTGCGGGCCTTCTTGTAGCCGCTGTGGGAGAGGGGATGTGTTTTTTAATAAATGCCATAAGTTTCATAGCGGTCATAATTGCATTGCTTTTTATGCGGATTAAAAAGGTCAATATTAAAGTAGAGAGTAAAAATATATTTTCAGATTTAAAAGAAGGTTTTAAATATTCATTCGGATTTGCTCCTATAAGGGATGTACTTATTCTTCTTGCGGTAATCAGTCTTGTCGGAATGCCTTATACGGTTCTGATGCCTGTTTTTGCAAAAGACATTTTAAAAAGCGGATCAGATGTATTAGGTTTTTTAATGGCTGCTACCGGAGTTGGCGCTCTAATTGGTGGCATTGTTCTTGCAAACAAAAAAAGTGCAACAGGTTTTGGGAAAATAATGGCGCTGTCCACTGCCATCTTTGGGGTTACTCTTGTTGTTTTTTCTCTTTCGAAAATTTTATGGTTTTCAATGGTAATATTGCTGTTTGTAGGTTTTGGTATGATTATGCTGATTGCATCCGCAAATACATTTCTGCAGACAATTACTGATGATGAGATGCGCGGAAGAGTAATGAGCTATTTCACTATGGCGTTTATAGGTATATCACCGTTTGGAAGTTTGATTTCAGGAGGAGTTGCTGATGCGATTGGTGCACCTTACACTGTATTGATCAGTGGTGTTATAGTTATTGTTTGTGCAATAGTATTCTTTATGAGATTGCCTGCTTTAAGGAAACTGGCAAGACCTGTTTTCATAAAAAAGGGTATAATAGTTGAAATAGCCAAAGGCATTCAGGCTGCAACCGATCTGGATAATTTGCCGAAGCCTTAAATAAAACAGGCCAGGTTTTGTGCAATTTATCGATTTAATTAATTTCATTTTTTTAAATCATCTCTTATAATGTTAATAATTTATCCAGCAATTGGAAGGAGGCCATCATTAAAAGGTTCAAACTATACGTCATTATAACAATTATTACAATCTTAATTATGTTTGGTGCAGATGCCGCATTCAGTTTTTCAAGTGCCGGAGCTGCATCAACACCGCCAAGAAGACCGCTTGCCATAATGGTTGAAAACAGTATTGCTGCACGACCTCAATCAGGGTTGAATCTTGCGGATATAGTTTTCGAAGCTGTAGATGAATACGGGATAACAAGATTTGTTGCAATTTATTACAGTAACGATGCGCCTCAGGTCGGTCCTGTAAGGAGTTCAAGACCCTATTATGCGGAAATAGCACGGGGATTTG
>JAMCVO010000256.1 GCA_023475715.1 Actinomycetota bacterium | reverse complement strand
TTAAAGAAATAGGATCCGAAAGAGTTTTATTTGGAACGGATATTCCATGGTGTGATCCGCTGTATCAGGTAATAAATGTAATTAATTCAGGTATTAGTGATAAAGACAGGGAAAACATATTTTTTAATAATGCGGCAGGAATTTTTAAATTATAAGCAAAACAAATATTTTAAAGTCCGAACGTAAAAAATACGGAGGTAATAATGGCTGAGTTAACATCAAGAGAAAGACTAACCAGAACTTTTGAGGGAAAAGAAATTGACAGGATTGCTACTTACGATATTATCCACAATATAGAACTGATAGAATTTGCTACAGGACAAAAGATAACACCGCAAAATGCTGAAGATTTACTTTGCAGAACTGCAAATAAATATCTTGATTTAATCAGACATTTTGCTGTTCCAAATTATGAAGGCACCAAAGTTGTAAAGGAAGAAGATGGTTATGTATATAGATATGAATGGTGGACTGGGCATATCATGGAAAAGCCTGCCTACAGGACTGTTAAAGATATTGTCAGCAAAATAGAACAAGATATAGAAAAAATTCAGAATTGTACAAAGAAGGGGAAAATATGTTCAGCAGCCAATAACCACGTAAATTTATTTTATGAAAAGTTTGAGTATTTTGAAGAGGTAAAAGAGGAATACAGGAGGATAACCGAGAAATTAGATGGAACTGTCATGCTGGGTCCTGAAATGTGCCAGGGTGTTTCTATCGGATTATTCAGATATGGAATAGACTCGTGGGCTTTTCTTTATCATGATTATCCTGAAGTGGCAATTAGATATATCGATAGCTTATATGATTATGAAATTGCTTTTATTGAGTCTTATGCCGGTATGGATATTATGCCGATCTGTTGTTCGGCAGGTTCGGTTGGAATGGATGACAGATTATTATTTCCTTATGAATTTTATAAGGAAGTCATAATCCCGAGAGAAAAGAGAGTAATCGAGACCTTTAAAAAATATGGCAAGTTCGTAATGCATTTCCTTGATGGCTACAAATGGCCGATTGTTGGGGATTTTATTAATGTTGGCACTGATGCCATAGACCCATTTGAATCTTATTGCGATATGGATGTAAAAAGATTTAGAGAGAAGTATGGCGATACGGTAATTTGCCAGCCGATAGATTGTACCCAGCTTTTACCTTATGGATCTGAGAAGGAAATAAAAAAAACAGTAGTTAAAGCTATAGAAGATGCCGGTAAAAGAAAAATTCTTATTGGTTCAACTTCAGAAATACATCCTGCAGTTAATTACAGGAATGCAATAATTATGTATGAAACTGCCAGAAATTATAAGCTTTAAAAACAAAAATCTTGAAGTATATTAAAATATTTTTATTTATATAGTAAATAATTTTAATTTGGTTTTAAAGATATTTATTAAGTGTATTCAATATGTTATTATAGTAAACGTTTAATTAATGAAAAATCTTTATAAATAAAAATAATATTTGAAAGGATTATTATGGCAATAAATACTGGAAAAACGATAAGACTTAGAAGGATATTTGATGAAAATGGCAAGGCTGTTATTTTTGCGCCTGTCCATAATCTGACATCACCAGATCCATATCCTGGCCAGGCAGATGTCTCAAAAGCAGTAAAGCAGTCTGTGGCAGGAGGGGCTACGGCAATGATCATGAGCAAAGGTTTCCTGCGGCTTTGTGCACCCCAATGGAACGGCAGGATTGGGATACTTGATTATTTGTTTACCTATGCGGCATTAAGTCCTGATCCGATTCAGCAAGTTGCAATATCTACGGTTGAAGAAGCAGCCCGGATTGGAGCAGACGGTGTGTGCTTTTTTGTCGGGCTTTCAACGAAAAATGACCCTTATGTTCTGGAATTGCTTGGTAAGGTAGGCGATTTATGCGACCGATTTGGAATGGTTTTTGCAGCAGAGGCCGAGTTTCCCGGATTTTATGATTCGCAGCAAAGCCATTTGAAAAAACATGGTATCAAATATTTAAAATTTACTGCAAGGCTTTGTGCAGAACTTGGATGTGATTTTATCTCCACAAACTGGACAGGGGACAAGGAAAGTTTTGCGGACCTTGTTGATTATGTAAAGATACCGGTTGTTATTAATGGCGGTCCTAAAATGCCTGAACCGGATTTTCTGAAAATGATTGATGATGCCATGCAGTCCGGCGCCTCAGGCTGCCTGGTTGGAAGGAATTTATCTGAAACAAAAGATATAGAGAAATTAACCAGGGCCACTGCGATGATTATAAGAGAAGGCAAAACAGCAGTTGATGCAATAGGATTTTTAAATAAATAATTTTTTTAAATTAGAACTTGCTTTGACTATTTGGATTTATTCTTATAGAGATATTATTTAAATAAGTTAATAATAAGTATCCATTTTTCGGTTATAAAATTTTCTATTAATAAATTTTTATAGGGGGACATATTGAAAATAAAACCAAAAGCAGGAATTGTCTTTACCTGTATTGACGGATTTGATCTGGATCAGGATAAATTAGAAAATTATCAAAAAAAGTTTATAAAGGTTTTGAATAAGTTAGATGTTGAAAATAAAAATATTGATTTTATTGTAAAGAATGAAAAGGATGCAAAAAAAGCCAATGAAATATTTTCGGTAGAAAATTTGGATATCATAATCCTGGTAGTGGCTGTCTGGACTCCTGATTCTCTTGCATTGGCAGTTATCAGCAATTTAAATAAGCCCGTAATTGTATTTACAACTTCATTATCCACGCAAACTGTCGGCATAAATGGGGCACAGGTTATCTCAGCTTCCCTGAAAGAATTGGGTTTTGATTTTAAATTTGTTTTTGGAGAAATATCCGAGGTCAAAGTTCAAAAGAAAATAATTGATTATTGCTTTGCGGCAGCTGTTGTCAGAAGGTTGAGGAATTTGAGAATAGGCCTCATAGGCTACATACCTGAAATAATGCTTAGCTTAAATTTTGATATATTTGCAGTTAAAAAAGTATTCGGCCCGACAATTGTGCCGGTGGATTTTTATAAGCTGAATGATTATGTTGAAAAAGCCAGAGAAAATTTCAGAAGTAAAATTGACTCAAGGATAGATTATATAAAGAAAAATATTGGCAAAGTGATGGTTGGCAAAGAGGTACTTTCGGAATCCCTTAGCTTCTATTATGCTTTACTGGAATTAGCCAAAGATTTAAATCTTGATTCAATTGCCATTAATTGTTTTCCGACGCCGGCTGTAAAAGGAAAAACTTGCCTTGCAGTTTCAAATTTAAATGATGAAGGCATTGTTGCAGCATGTGAGGGTGATGTAAATTCTGCAATAATAATGTCAGCATTTAATTTAATAACCGGAAAAGCCAGCTTGAATTCTGATTTTATTATTGAATATGAAAATGAGAACCAAATAATGTTTTCACACTGCGGCGGTGGGCCCTTCAGCTGTGCTTCCAGAATGTCTGATATAATTCTTGATAAACAATATGAAGTTAAATCAGGATTGGGAGTCTATTACCCGGTTAAGAAAGGCGGCAGAAAAGTCACGGTAATCAATCTGGTCGGCAATGAGTTAACCTACAGGATGTGCATATTAACAGGTACCAGTGCTGCTCAGGATAAACTGACTTATTATGGAAATCCCGTTAATGTTAAATTTAAAACTAATGTGGAAGATCTCATAAATATTATTGGAAATGAAGGATTCGGGCATCACTGGATGGTGGCATTTGGTGATTATAAAGATATATTTCTGGAAATTTGCAAAATGCTTAAAATTTATTGTGTAAACATAGATTGATTCTATAAAAGCTTGATTGAGATCTTGTAAACCAAAATAAGACAAAAAAATAGAAAGTTTTTAAATTTCATTGACGATAATGAATAATAAAAAAAATTATCTGGCAATTGATTTTGGCGCAAGCAATGGGAGAGCAATTATTGGCCAATACGATGGCAAGACTCTTGGTCTTAATGAAGTTCACCGTTTTGAAAACAGGCCTGTTTTTGCCAATGAAACTCTTTACTGGGATATTTTAAGACTTTATTCTGAACTTAAAACAGGGATTGCCGGTGCGCTTAAAATTAGCAAAAAAATAGAAAGCCTCGGTGTGGAGACATGGGGATGCGATTTCGGACTTTTAGATAAAAATAAAGAGCTCATTTCAAATCCTGTTCATTATAGGGATAAAAGAACCCGGGGACTTTCTAAAAAAATTAACCAATTGATTTCCAATGAAGAAATCTATAAAAAAACAGCGGCTCAGAACTTAGAAATAAATAGCTTGTATCAGCTTTACTCGATGAAAATATCCGGATCTACAATTCTTGAAAATGCCCATTATTTTTTACAAATAGCGGATTTATTTAATTTCTTCTTAACAGGAAATATAATATGTGAATACAGTAATGCTACCCTGACACAGCTATTGAATCAGAAAAACAAGAAATGGGAGAAATCCATAATTGGTAAGCTCGGGTTACCTGAGAATCTTTTTGTTCCTGTTACTGAACCCGGAACGGTAATTGGAAGTATAAATAATAATTTATGTGACGAATTAAATTGCAAACCAATAACAGTATCCCTGCCATGTTATGATACAACTTCAGAAATAACAGCAATACCGGTTTCAAAAAATAACAGGTTAAAAAATTGGGCTTATCTTAACTGTGGTACCTGGGCAATGGTAGGGATCATAAGTGATTCTCCAATTGTTACAGAAGAAGGTTTTAAACTAGGGTTTGGAAATGAGGGTGGTTTTGCCGGAAAATACCATTACCTGAAAAATATGGTTGGGCTTTGGATTATTCAGGAGTGCAGAAAAAAATGGATTAAAGATACAGGTAAGGATATAAAATGGGATGACTTGATGAATTTAGCCTCTATATCTGCAGAAAAGAATATTTTCATTGATATTGATGACCCCATTTTTGAAAGGGAAATTTTTGATATGCCTGATTGTGTAATTAGCTATTGTAAGAAAACAGGTCAGGAAATTCCGCAAAATGTCGGAGAAATAGTCAAAGTTTTTTATGATAGCATCACTTTAAAATATCTGTTGAATTTAAGAAAACTGGAGAAAATAGTAGGCAGAAAAATTGAACTTCTGCATCTGGTAGGAGGAGGATCACAGGATAAACTAATTTGCCAGTCTGTGTCAGATGCGACAGGACTTCCACTCATAGCAGGACCTGCAGAGACAACAACTACCGGTAATCTTCTTGCGCAAATGATTGCAGCAGATGAAATAAATTCAATAGAAGATGGCAGGGAAATAATAATTAATTCCATTAGCTTAAGTTTTTATGAGCCCATAAATACTGCCAGGTGGACAGATAAATATGAAAAGTATAAAAAGATTTTAAATCTCGAATTTTAAATCTGTGTTATAATTTATAATTGAAAACATGCTAAATTTTGAACTGATTTATAATTTTTATTTTTCAAATTTTAGAAAGGATAGAAATGGCGGAAGATAAGTTGATTTGTTTCACGGAAGATGAAATCCTGAAACCAAGAGAAATAATAATTGAACTAATGGAGCATATGATTAACAGGGGTTTGACAGATTTTAGCGGTGGCAACATGGCTCTAAGGGTTGGAGAGAAAATCTATTCTACCCAAACTCATAGTGCAGATAAATACAGATGGAAATTAAGACCAGACAACATTTTAGTGACAGATATAGATAAAAATCTTTTAGAGGGCAGAAAGGAAACCTTATCACGTGAAGCCGATCTGCATTACGGAATACTCAGGAAATTTCAGGATATTAATTGTACAATTCATGGAAATACGTTTTACAGCCCCCTTCTTGTTTCTCAGGGAGTTAAAGTTTGGGGTGCGACCGAAGTTGCACAGTATTACAATATTGTTGAAATTCCGGTTGTCCCGGAGGGGATTCAACCATTATCAGACGATGAAAACAATATGATAATTTCGATGTTTGAAGATTTAAAAAAGAAAGGGCAGGCTTTGGTTGCTATAATGCCTTATCATGGAATTATTGTTGGAGCAAAGGACCATAATGAAGCGTTTGCACTTTTTGATGCTGTCGAAAGTAATTCAAAGTTTATTTTATACGGAGAACTTTTAAAAACAAGTATGCTTGTTAATAAAATCTTTGAAAAAATGGACAATAGTTTGGACAAACCAGATCAGATAAAAACAAATACGGGCAATACCGGGGGCATTGATAAAAGCAGTGGCTCAATTTTTCAACTGGACAGCAAAAACAAAATATTGACTTCAGAAGATATTTCAGATATATCTCAAAAAGTTTCTCCAAAGATAATTAAAGTTGGTCTTGGTGTTAACATAACAGATTTTGCTTTAAACAAAGCTGAAGAGCTTGGTATTAAGATAATAAAGGAATAATTTCAGAAATAGATTAACTCTATAGGAAACACTTGAATCCCGTGAAAAAACACATCTGCATTTATTATTTATATCTCAATATTTTCGGGATATGTTTTTAATTCTATCACTTCCCATTCATTTGCATCTCTGTCAAAATCTGCAATCTTTTAACTGATTCTGATATTTTTTACCATTTATTTTGAAATTAGGCAAACTAGCTTTATAATAGAAATGAAAATTTACAAAAAAGGTGGTTGGTTTAAGTGAGATTTGTTGATT
>JAMCVO010000498.1 GCA_023475715.1 Actinomycetota bacterium | reverse complement strand
TGCATAATAATTTTATTTGGGGTTTTGATAGTGGATGTTCTTGCCCTATTCCTTGGGAAGATAATTATCCGGCATGTTATTCGGTTAATAAAGAATGGAAAGAATTTGAAATAAATTTAAAAGATTTTGATAAAGATTGGGAAATTGAATGTCAGAAAAAAATAAATGAAATAAAATTATTATGCAAATAATCACAACCGAAAAAATTCCAATTAAAATGTGGCTTGATGATATTGAAGATGGAGCGATGGAACAAGTTAAACATCTAGCAAATTTACCGTTTGCATTTAAGCATATTGCTATTATGCCGGACTGCCATCAGGGTTATGGTATGCCGATTGGCGGTGTATTGGCTACTCAAGATGTGGTAATTCCAAACGCTGTTGGTGTCGATATTGGATGTGGAATGTGTGCGGTTAAGACTTCTTTAACGGAAATTGATAAAGACACACTTAAAAAGATTATGGGTGAAATACGGAAGCAAATACCACTAGGATTTAATCATCATAAAGAAAAGCAAGATATAAGTTTAATGCCAGAATATAATCCTAAAGGTATAGAATATATTACTACATCAATTTGTAACCAAGAATATGATAATGCTTTAACTCAAATTGGAACTCTTGGTGGGGGTAATCATTTCATTGAAATTCAAAAAGGTTCAGATGGTCATGTTTGGATTATGATACACAGTGGCTCAAGAAACTTAGGCAAGCAAGTTGCCGATTATTATAATAAACTAGCGGTTGAATTAAATCAGAAATGGCATAGTTCAGTTCCTAAAGAATGGGAATTAGCATTTTTACCTCTTGATTCAGATGAAGGTAAGGCGTATTTAAGAGAGATGCAATACTGTGTTGACTTTGCTTTAGTTAATCGTAAATTAATGATGGATAGAATTATTAATATTTTTGATGACTTGGGAAAAGGTATCGAAAAACACTCTGGGATACATTTTGACCCAATAATTAATATCGCTCATAACTATGCAAAAATCGAAAATCACTTTGGACAAAACGTGGTCGTCCACAGAAAAGGTGCAACTTTGGCAACAAAAGATACTATTGGAATTATTCCAGGCAGCCAGGGAACCAAGAGTTATATCGTTCGGGGCAAGGGAAATAGGGATTCGTTCAACTCTTGCTCTCATGGTGCAGGCCGGGCAATGGGCAGAAAAGATGCTGAACGCCGACTTAACCTTGAAGAAGAAATTAAAAAGTTAGATGATCAGGGAATTATCCACGCTATTCGCGGCATCCATGATTTAGATGAAGCCGCTGGTGCGTATAAAGATATATCGACCGTAATGGAAAATCAAAAAGACTTAGTAGAAATTTTAGTTGAGCTTACGCCATTAGCGGTAATAAAAGGATAATTATTATTAAAATGTTTATATGAAAAAGAAATTAATAAAATGTGATTGTTGTAATAGAGAATTAACCGATAAAGATGCTTATTATTATGAATTAATTTATGTTGATAATGAGGGCTGGGTTAGATTTGCCGGAAATATGAGTGATTTTGATAGAAATAGACAAATTTGTAAAAATTGTGCTGAAGAAAAGAAAATAGATTTTAAAAGATAAAATAATATGACAATACAAAATGATTTATCTAAACTTTATCAAGGCACAGATGTTACGAAAGTATATATCCCACCAAGAATGTCTAAGTTAGAAAAATGGTTTGTAATTACTATGTTTCTGGCTTTAATCCCTTGGATTTTATTTTTTGTTTGGTTGATTGTAATTGTTTAAACTAAAAACAGCCCTGGGGAGATAGTTCCAAGGCTGTTTTTAATTACTTACTTTTTTCCGCCAATGACTTTACTACCTACTTTAATTGGATCATTGACTGTAATTCCTAAAACAATTTGAATAATACCAATGACTGTTATAATTATCTCTGGAAGTAACTGATTTAATGTTTTCTCACCGGTAACGATATATCCAACTGCGGTGACAATAAATACAATACCAGTCCAAAAACGTGAATCACGAAAGAAATTTTTTTCCATATTAATTTGTAATACTAATATTATTTTCGGTTACTGTGTAACCGGCCAAGGTGTCTACCTCATCGTAAGGGGTAATCCAACCTCGATCTAACATAAATTTATAGCTATTAAAGGCTTCGACCTTTATTAACTCTTTTGAATTGTTGGCGACCATATAAACATTTGGGTCGTCTTTTGCTTTTATTGTTCTTGCCATATCTGTATTATTTAATTTATTTAAAGTATAACGTAGGATAAAGCCAAACGGATATAACCATTCAGCCTTGACATAGGTATTAGTATAATGGTCATATAATTTCCAATATTTTCCGTCCTCGTAGCCATAAAGTTCAAGCCAATGGTTATCACTATCCCAACTATTCTTATAAGCTAGCCCGTTTCTAAATTTCCAAGCACAAACTGATACCCCTAATGGAGAATATTTTAAAGCATCTTTAATCATCTCTTGCTGTAAACCACCTAACTTATTGCCGGTAACGACTCCCTTAATCATCTTCCATAACCACTTGCCATAATTGGTCTTAACAAAATCATAGCCATAACTATACGTTTTAAGCCATTCTGCTCCCAGAGTAAGATATTTTTGCGTCATCGGCCGAGGGGAAGAATATGCCCAGAACGATTTAATATCTGATGAATATGGTAAAGCCTCTTGCGGAATATTACCGTATTTTCTGATAGCTTCACTGGCGTTTCTAGGGCTTCCTCCTTGCGGTGTAGCTCCACCCAATACGCCAATATACCTTTCGGAGTAATTAGCGTCTGTATCGCCAAATTTACGCCTTTGGAGCGTTTCTAGGCAATTAAGCGTGCCAAATACCCAGCAATGCATAGTATCAAAATAAGGGTTTGACTGCGCCTCATAGCTTGGCAAGAAGCTATCCCACTGTCCATCCTCGGCTAAAACTTCGGCTGATAATTGACCATCGCCAAATTTGTAGTCATTTGGGTTATACTCTGGCGGTATAAAACCATAATTTGGTTTTTTTAAAGCATGGACAAATTGTATCATATCACCTAATTCTTTTAAATTTTTCATATAATTAACTAATTATTAGTGTGGTGGCAGACTATTATTATAGTGGGGTGTCTGCCTGAACCACTTCCCTATTGCAGGGCTTAGGTGGGAGTTAGGTGGGATTTTGACGAGGGACACGTCGTAGCGGATTCTATGGTGAGAGCATCATAAAGGTCATCGTCAACAGGACGGACAGGGATTTTGTAGGTGCAGCAAGGGCAGATGAGATGAAATTTTCCAGAAAAAATGTCCTGGACAAGCATTAGCGTAAAACCGCAATGACAGCATTTCGTGTTAACAGCCGAACTCCATTTGATTATTACGCACATTTCAGTCGTCCTCCACTTCTACCGTTTCAATACGGTGATTACAATCTGGGCATTCCAGATACCAGAACCAGCTTTTACGTAATACCATACGACTGCCACAATGAGGGCACAAAACCTTTTGCGGTCTGCTTAATCTATAAATCATTTTTACTCCCCTTTCAAAGAACTAATATATTAATCTGGCTAAATAAATAGCGATAACTACGGCAATAAATCCTAACCCAATAATAATGGTTGGGTCTCTAACTTTTTTTAATAATTTTATTAGACACATATATTTAATACGAAAGACAATTCCAGCGATCCCACTTCTTACCACAATCTTTACAAAATACTTTATTATTTTCTTCATCATAATCCAAATTCCAGTGTCGACATTCTTGTTGTTTTCTCCGCCATGCTAATTCCTTTTCGGCTAACTCCAACTTTTCTTCAAATAATTTTGAGTCATTTTCAAGCTTACTTGAATTTTCTAAAAGCCTCCTGACTTTTTTAAAACACATTTCATCTAATTTCTTTCTATTAAACTAAAGACACTAACAACTAAACCGCCAATAGAAGACGTGGCAACTATGAAAAAAAATCTTTTTAGCCAGTCAACATCTGTCCTAATTTGAATAATGTCCTGTTTAACATCGTTATAACACTTAACGAGTTGTCCATGCTCATCATTTAAAACTCTGATGTGGTCACGAATGTCTTTAATGTCGTCTTTGATTAAGTCTTCCATCTTATTTGGTGGTTATTTATAAAACTGGATAATCGCCTAAAGGCTCAACTGGTATTTGGGCTATTGCTTCCTGCCCTGTGATAATATCATTTTCAACTTCCATTATCTGCTCCGCAAGTTCATTTTTTTTAACAGTTTTTCTTTCAATGTCATCATCTATCATTTTCAGTTTTAAATTTAAATCAAGAAGCTTGTCCTTTAATTCATTGATACTAATAACAGTTTCAACCGTTTTTTCAGGGATAACTTCTATTTTTTTAAATGTGTCTTCATCTAAACCTATAATTTGTTGAGGCATATTATTTAATTATTTATTAATTACTTGATATTTTTTATAAATATGTTATTATTTAATTATCGGTTCAGCGATTTTATTATGCCCGTGCGGAGGCTGAACACTCCAATCGGGCTTTTATATTAATTATATGAAACGTGGTAGAAAAAAAGGTTTTAAATTATCACAAGAAACTAAAATAAAAATTGGTTTATGTAATAAAGGTAAAAAATTATCCAACGAAGTAAAAGAAAAAATCAGATTAGCTCATCTAGGAAAAATAAACAAAAATGCAAAATATAGAGCTATACACGCTTGGATAATAAAATATAAAGGTAGACCTAAAATTTGCGTTGACTGTGGAACTACAAGTAACGAACATAAACTTGAATGGTCTAACATTAATCATAAATATCATAGAATTTTAGATGATTATCAAGCTCGTTGTCTTCGTTGTCATTATTTTTATGATGTAAAGAACAATAAACGACCTTATGGTAAAAATCAATATACCCACCCCTAATTACAACGTCCTAATTTTACATTTAATACTCCAGCATCAACGATTATTCGGTATATTGCTCCAGAACTGTCACTTAACTCAATACAACCTTTTTGGGTTACAGAACCTACTCCTAAAGTTGTTGTAGCTGTCCCAGTTTTACCAAAGACAAACACCCCAGCCGTAGTTGTAGCCGCTGTACTTGAAGCAAACACTGCTGTTCTGCCAATGTGAGTAAAGTTATCTGTTGTTGTTGAGCTACCACTGGTATAAAGATTTCCAAGAAAGTAACCAGCGTAATTTGTTGCACCAGCTGCGACCGTGCCATAAACGCCATAATTACTAGAGCCACCAGAAGCTGTTCCATATACCCCATAAGCCGTATTACCACTAGGAACTTCACTGATAGCATTACCGTATACACCATAAGCATTGCCAAGAACTGATAATGTATTTTTAGATAATCCATAAATACCATAAGGAACACCACCTGCACCAGTTACAGTTGTAGAAGCATAAACGCCATAATTAGTAGTAGCCGCTGATGAACTAAAACTATTCACATTAATACCCCTAAGAGAAGTTGGTTGAACAGTACCAACTGACATATTACCATTTACCGCATGGTTCAAAGTTGTAGTCGCATTACCAGTTGCTAGCATATTTCCTTCAAACCTTGAGTTACCAACAACGTATAAAGTAGTAGTCGCATTAACTGCTGAAACGTGTAAAGCCGTTCCAGCGTTTGATGACGTATCTGGTTGCATTACTCGTAAAGCTGGATAAGTTGAGGAAGCTGAAATAAATGCCGTTGGCACTTTAGTCGCTACTGCTCCTACTTCTGAAGTTTGAGTTATATAAAATGATGAAGCAACGACGGATGAGCCACCCATTAACCAATTAGTTGAAGTAGCAATAGAGAATAATGAACCAGTTGGGTTAGTTTGGTTAACGCCAATATAACCATTTTGCCTAATCATCATTCTCAATGCTGGTGTTTTAGTATCGTTGGGAGTAGTGTAAAAAACTAATCTGCCAGGCATATCATCATTGCCAGGTGTACCATCAACTTCACCAGCAATATACCCAGCTTGTTCAAAATTTGTACCATCTGACCCACTGAAAATAATTGAACCAACTTGGTCAGCGTTTTGTACAACCGTATGGCTACCTAATGTATCGTTTCTGCTTTTTTGTAAAAGAATTGTTGGCGGCAAAGCTGAATTTACAAACCTGGAAAAATATAATGATGACTGAGCTGCTGAATTGCCATAGATATCTAAAGCACCAGCAGGTGTAACATTATTAATACCAATAGCTCCGCCTGTACCAGACATTAAAACTAAATTAGGCCCAGCATTAGAAGAAGTTGATGGTTGTATAACCTTAATTACTGGTTGGGTTGTAGAAGCATTTATTAAAATATTTGGAATACTTGGCGATTTTCCAACTTCGCTTGTCTGATAGATTTCCATTAATGCCGCATTCATACCAGCCATTGTCCAATTAGTAGATGTGGCAATAGATAGTAAAGAATTTGGTGTAGTAGTAGATATGCCAACTTTTCCATTATCTACTATCATTGCATCTATACTATCAGTCCTAAAAGTTAAATCACCAGTGCCAACGGTTCTGATACTACTAATTGCTCCGCCTGAACCCCTAAATTGAACCTGTTGACTATTACCTACTGCGATTGAACCAGTTGTATCTAAAGACTGTGTTGGATATAAAGTCCCAATCCCCACTCTGTTCTCATCCTCAACT
>JAMCVO010000471.1 GCA_023475715.1 Actinomycetota bacterium | reverse complement strand
TAATATTAATAAAAATATTAATAATTAATAGTTTTAATAATATCATTTACAGTTATTTTTTCAATAGGATTTTCCTGTTTTACACTAGCTGAAGTATTTGTTAGAATTTACTGGATTTTATATCGCGGAATAATTTCTGTAAAAATAATTTCCTCTATATCAAGCGACTTATCACTTTTTAATTGCTGGTTCATGAATTGAGCTGCCTCCAGGTCACTGCCGTAAAAAATCGCAACCCTAATCTTTCCCTTATTGGAATAAATTTTTCTAAACTCTTTAACCGCCATAAACCTGCATGTCTGATAATGTCAGGTTTTTTACCCTATATATCAAAGACTGCTCGACTTCCGGCTGTTCCGTGCCGTCCCATTTATACTTAAACCCGTCGAAATAATAACTTGTCCAGTCCATTGTCTGGCTCTCATACAAGAAGCTCGAACTTTTCTCTGTCGCAAGATTAAGAAAATAATCGGTACTCATAAATCCTTTTTCCTGTGTTATGTCTATCGGAATCCAGCCATAACCAGGAAGCTTAACTTCTGTCCAAGCATGCCCTACATCAAGTTCCTGATCCTTTTCACCCAATATTGAAAATGAAGGAACACCTCCAACAACTCTGGCTGGAATTCCTGAAGCCCTTAAAAGAGCTGCATATAATATTGCGTAATCAGCACACACTCCCCTGCCTATTTTTAATATTTCAGAAGCATACATGAAATCATAATTTACTTTGGCCCGGGCAAAATCATAACTGAGTTTTGCTGCAACATACTTGTAAAGCTTCTTAGCTTTTTTTACCGGATCTGTTTCATTGCCAACTGTTTTTTTTGCAGCTTCTATTATTACAAGATTATCAGAATTTATAAATAAATCATCTGTTGTATAAATACTGAGGTCTTCATCGCCCAGTTCATAATTTTTACCTGCTGAATTAATGGAAGGAAATGAATACTCATACATCGTCACATTGGCTGTTATTATTGCTTTTAATATTCCGCCCTTTTTTACAACAGTACCTTTACCAAACTTAAAATGAGAAAGCAAATTCCAGCTATCGTCAAATACTTCTTCAACACCTGGTATGCTGGTTTTGATGCTGTTTATAACCTGGAAAGGATCATAGGTTTGCGGTGTCCTCAAATAAGATTCAATATCTTTTAAATTAACAGGACCCTTATTCTCCAAACTGCATTCAATCTCTATATCAAAATTGTGCTCTTTTATTTGTTTGATGACATCAGGCTGATTTTCAACTTTTATTTGTTTTTCAGCCTGGTTTGTAAGATTTCCATCTGAAACAGTCAGGGAAATTTCATAATCGCCGCTTTTCTGGAATAAATAAGCCAGCTCCTTATCCGATTCTGAAATTATGGAATTTTGCGGGTAATTATTTAAAACTTCAGTGCCATTTACATACCACTTATAGCTTATATCATCACCATCCGGATCAAAAGAATCCCTGGCACTGAAATAAACAGGATTGTCTTCAATAAAATCAATTGTATTTATTTTATCGCCAAAAACCTCGATAACTGCATGGGGTGCCGTATTTGTCTTACTGCTGCCATCCCCTGCCTGAAGATTTTCTTCCCCTGGTTTTTCCTTCTGAAGGCCTATTATGACAAGTCCTTCAAACCCGTCTGCGATATAACCATAATTTCCGCTTATTGTTATATCATAAGAATTTCCACCGGTATTAAGACTGTTAACTATTTTTGGGTTATTGCTGTCATTGATATCTATAATATTTACTCCGCCTTCATTATTGGAAACAACAAGGAAATTGTCCTTTGAATCAATCTCCCATGCGCCTCCGGGAATGTTGCATTTTCCTTTTAGTAAGGGGGCATTTTTATTAGTTATGTCTATAACTTGCATAGCGCTATTGCTGTAATTTTTAGTTTCTTCGTCCATTATGCTGCTGGTTATATAAGCAAAACTGCCTTTAACAAAGATACTCCATGAATTTGCCGGAATGTTGGAAGAACCGACAACTTCCGGATTTTTTATATTTCCAATATCCACAATGAACAATTTACTTTCCTGAGTATATTGTTTAGTCTGATAATCAAAATACGAATTGTTTATATAGGCATAATTATCCTGAACAAATATACCATTCGGCGCACCTTCTATCTTGCAGGAACCAGCAAGTTTGGGGTTGCTCTTGTCGTTAATGTCTATGATTTCAAGCTGGCTTTCTTCTGTATTTTCCAGCAGAACCGTACTGTTCAAAAATGCATAATTTCCTTTTATAAACATCCCCTGGACAGACTTCTGAGATTTTTCGCCGGATATATAATCACCAACAACTTCGGGATTATTTTTATCTTTGATATCTATAATCTTAAAACCGCAAATACTTGTAACCTCCTGAGATTTATTATCTTCAGGAGCAATCCAGCTGGTATAGGAAACATATGCATAATCATCCTGTATAATGACTATATTTGCAGAATCGATGCCAGCAAGCTTGCCCACTATTTTTGGATTGCTCTTATCGCTGACATCAATGATATAAAGAATTCCCAGGTCATTTGTCAGGTATGCATAATTTCCGGAAACTTTTACATCTATTGCCTGGCCCGGAACTTTTAGCTGGCTGATGATGTATGCATTCGGTGTTTTCAGCACCCGTTCGGGCTCAGGTACTGCTGCCGTAGTGTCGGCTGTTGTCCCATTTTCTTCGGTTTCCCCGGAAAATGCTTCTGTGGTGCCATCTGCCTTCCGAAGGCTCCAGCTGCAGGAAACCTGACTTAAAAGAAATATAAATGAGACAAGCAGGGATAAAAAAACTATCAGGAATTTGAAAGAAAAAAAATTTTTTATTTTCATAAATAGTCTTAAACACCAAAATTTAGAGTTTTAATCTGTATCCACAGTAGGGACAAAGATTGAAATCTTCTTTTATGTCTTTTGCACAGTCGGGGCATTTTGTCTTATCAATTTTTTTAACCTGGCTCTCTTTAAAAATAACGACTTTATCCTTGCCGATATCATTTTCCGAAAGGTTAAAGGTTTTTTGAATTATATTTAAAATTCGGGCTTCGTCCTCAGTAAAATCACCATCTTCCCTAAAATCTTCATAGACTCTTAAATAAAGCTCTACAATATCCTCTTTTTCAAACTTGTTTAAAACTTCTATTTCCTTATCCATAAGCTCTTTAAAAACAATAATGTTTCCTTCGATTTCTTCAAATTTTTTATCGAGCATTTCATCACACTTATTGCAGTAAGGTGAATCTGTTTCCTGTTTAATTTCTTTGCCGCATTCGATACATACTTTTGCCATATTTCCTCCAATTAAGTTAATAAATAGTTAAGCTATATTAACATAAATCAGCCTATTATTCTAAAATCAAAATCATCGTAGATTTTACCAAAATTTATGCCATCCACAACCATGCCTTTATATTTTTCTTTCAAATTTTTCATTGCACTATCCAAATTTTCATTATGTATGCCATTTATTATTGAAAGGTAGGCTTCGATAAAGGCAGCAAGATCATCAGCAGCTTTTACCAGATCCCCATCCCTATTTTGTATATTTTCAAATTCATGTTCCGTAAACATCCGGATCTCGCCATGCCACTGCTCAGGAATCAGATTGTAAATTTTTTTATCCATTTCGCTTTTCTCATATTCTTTAATCAGGTCATCAAGCCCTTCTACGGATTTTTTAACAGGGTTGATTATGTCTCTTGTCAGCACTTCGCTCTTCCGATCTAAAAGACCGGTAAAATAATTATTTACAGCTATATCACTGTTCCTGTTTGACTGGAGTGAAAAAAGATAGGAAAAAATTGCAACTATGAGCATATGACCCAGTACCGAAGTTTTCGGCACTCTGTAAAGATGGCTCCAACGAACCTGAAAACGAAGCTGCCCGCATATATCTATAAAAGCAGTCAATTCTTTTGAACGAGTAAGTTTTTTCATTCCAGCGACGTTCTTATATTTTTTCTGCTCTTTTTTAATACTGTTTCTAATTTCCTTAATCTGATATCCATGCGGATTAAATTGTTGGATTATGTCAAACTCCCATTTGGTAATATAAAAATGTGCAGCTCCTATTATTTTGCGCTCGTTATTCTCGGTAAAGTCCATTATATAATTCTTAAAACGATTACAAAAATCTTTACCAAGGCATTCTATAAATGGGTAAATCCTGTCATAAACCCATGTGTTTAATTTTAAATATTTTTCCTTATCCTGTTTGATTTCATAAAAAAGCGGAGGTTTTAAATCTGTCAGCACTATTCGCTGCAGGAACTCGAAAAGTCCGTCTTCTATTATGTCGGTCCAGTTTATTTGCCTGTTACTTTCACTTTCTTCGAATTTGCCAATAACATAAGCTGCAATCATTTTGTGCGCCTGTTTATCTAGCTCGGTAATCTCTACCATGCGGACCTGGTCGTTCCATCTTTGCATGCTGGCTGCTTCATAGATTTTTAAGAGCAGCGGTTTTTTCACAATAATAGTCATGGAAAATATTATAACAGATTATAGAAGTTATTTTTCAGACTTTAAGTTAGTGCTGCAAGCTTTTGGTTCAGGATGAACGGTTACATCAACATCTGTTATGATCTGTTCAATTCTATTTTCAATTTTTTCGGTAAAATCATGAACTTCCTGCAAGCTTTTGCAGCCATCAACTAGAATGTGTATATCCAAAAAGACCTTTGCGCCTGAATGCCGAATCCTGACATTATGACAATCAATTACACCTTCGATGCTTTCCACTTCAGCCGTCACCATTTCTTTCAATCCCTTTGGAGCCGTATCAAGCAGTGTGTGTATTGTTCTCATTCCCAATCTGACACTAACGAGTACAACTATCATTGCAACTGCCAAAGCAGCTACGGCATCTGCATGATGCAGAAATTCCAGCTTTGGGAACCATTCGCTTAATTTTACGCCAAAAAGTCCAATGATTACTACCGAGGAACTCCAGATGTCCGTACTGAAATGGAGCCCGTCTGCTTCAAGTGCCTGACTTTTATATTTTTTTGCAACCCTGTAAAGAACTCTTGAACGGGATATGTCAACTATTATTGAAATTGCCATTATTATGAAGGCCCATATTGAAACATCAAGCTCAACAGGTTTGAAAAAAAGCCTTTGTACAGCTTCATAAATAATCCATACACAGGTTCCCAAGAGCAATAGAGTTTCAAAAAGAGCCGAGAGATTTTCAAACTTCCCATGTCCGTAATGATGTTCCGGATCAGCCGGGCGATCTGAAATCCTGATTGCCAGCAAAGTCATGATAGCTGCTATAAGATCAAGCCCTGAATGTGCAGCTTCTGCTAGAATACCAAGACTTCCGGTAAACATGCCCACTACAATTTTTATTGCAGTAAGGGCTATGGCAGCAATAACTGATGTTAGTGCCGCCATCTTTTTTTCATGCTCTCTATTGATCAAAAATTCATTATTATTCATTTCATATAGAAAAATATAAGTTTAATTATTTATAATAGATAATGGATTGATTTATGATTTGCAAAAAGATTAAAAAGCTACGGGTTTGCCAAACTAGTAAAAAACTTCCTGTTTGTTTTATTCCCTGCTAAGTTTTATGTTCTAATTTATTCTAGCTACTTTCACTCCCGAACAGCTTTTTTTATGACTAATTTGACAAATGGTTATATTAATTGGATATTTTATAATTTTTTAAGAAATGTTAAAAGTAAAATTATAAAAATTTTTCCTTTTTATCTATTATTAACTAAATAATGTGGCTATTATATAATTGACTGCAAATTCAGTACCTTAAAAAATAGGGTAAATTGAGATGGGAAATTAATATGGAATACAGGGAATTTGGCAAAACAGGTGCTAAAGTGTCTATTCTGGGTTTTGGAGCTATGCGTCTTCCAATGTATGAGAAAAATGGAAGGCATCTTGTCAGAGAAGAAGAATCCTTGAAAATGATAATTCGCTCCTTTGAGCTTGGAATAAATTATATTGATACCGCTTTCCCTTACAGTTATGAACAGAGCGAAGCAATAGTTGGAAAAGCTTTAAAGATATGGAAAAGTAAAAATAAGCAATCAATTATCTATCTTTCAACAAAGCTCCCGACATGGAAATTAACAAAAACAAGCGATTTCTGGTTCTACCTTGAAAAGCAGCTTGCCAGGCTTGATTTGGGATGTATCGATTTCTACCACATCCATAATTTAACCGAGGATTACTTTGAGGAAAAAATAATTAATTTAAATATAGAAAAGGAACTCCTGAAAGCCAAAGATCAGAAAATGATAAAGCATATATCCTTTTCCTTTCATGATTCTCCTGAGGTTTTGAAAAAAATCATTGATACCGGATTTTTTGAAACCGTACTTTGTCAGTACAATATTCTTGACCAGAGTAACAGTGAGGCAATTGAATACGCACGTAATAAGGGCATAGGGGTTGCGATTATGGGACCTTTAGGCGGCGGCAGAATTAAGGATATAGAATTTTTCAAACAAGAACTTGGCAGTAAAAAGGGTTATATTAATGAGCTGGCATTAAAGTTTGTTTTTTCAAATAAGAATATCTCTGTTGCGCTTTCGGGAATGGAGAACATTGAAATGGTTGAGGAAAATTTAAAAACTGCCAATGGGACTTATACGCTGACTAAGTACGGTTT
>JAMCVO010000433.1 GCA_023475715.1 Actinomycetota bacterium | reverse complement strand
AACCTCATGAATACTTGCTGCATTTGAACCGGATGAAGCTCAGGTGTTTGGTGAGCTTATGATCGCACATCGCTCGAAAGAAAATCAGTGGAGCCGACACATGTCACCGGATAGGGTGGTAGGTCCTGCGGTTTTAATCAACATGCATGGCAAAGGCAGGGTTATTTGCGTTCCCTGTGCGTTAGATATTGCTTATGCAGGTAATTATAGAATGCCGGAACACCGATTTCTGATTCGCAATTTGATCCGTTTTTTAAATCCTACTCCAATAATACAAGTCAAAGCCACATTAAACGTAGAAACTGTCATAACACATGACATGACTAACAACCGGTTATTGATTCATTTGCTTTGTTTTTCGGCGCCGGCAACGACGTCATCAGCAGCGTTTCCGAATGGCCGTTTGGTTCTTCCGCCTGTAATGGAAGAACCAATGCAGTATAAAGCAGACATTTCCATTAATACAGAGTTTTTGAAAGTAACCGCTGATAATAAAGAAACAAAGATTTCGGTTTCAGGAAATAAAGTTCAATTAGAAGCATCAAGTATTCATGAGGTTGTTATTATTATGCTTAAGTAGAGAGGATGAGAGAAAATGCCATACAGATGATCATTTGGTAAATATTACTGTTATATGGATTCATATTTTCTTGACTTTATTATTAAAATAATTTAAATTATAAAATCTTTATTAATAAGCTTTCTTTCTTCTTTGGATTTTTGTGATGAGTTTTTCTTAGGGGTCGTGGTGCAGTTTGGTTAGCACATTGGACTGTCAATCCAAAGGTCGCGGGTTCGAGCCCCGTCGACCCCGCTCATTATAAATAAAGGGTTTAGGTGATGAATCTAAGCCCTTTTTTGTTATAAGATTTATTCCTTCCCCTTGCTCTTCCCCTTATGCTAAATGTAAAATTACAATAATTAGTACAAAAACAATTGAACTTGGCGTGATGTTGATAGAAAACCACAAGGCGAACGAAACGAAAGGCTATGGCGGGACGGCGAAGCATAGGGTTTTAGGTTTTGAATGCGAAGCCGAACCGACAGCGGGGGATGGGCAGGGGGCTGGGGAATATAGATAAGCGATGTGTCTGGTGGTGTGGTGTGCATAGAGTTCCGACGACAGAAAACGCTTGAAGGTGGAAGGGAAAGAGTTTGCGATAAGGAGGGACAGTTATCAATCTGCAATTATCAACAACTAATCTATAAAAATAAAATTGCAGTTTGATAAGTGTCGAATGGGTGTGGATGAGGGAAATGCAATCTTTTAAGGGTGAAGGAAAAAAGCGTTGTCTGTCGGAGGATGCCTTAAGAAAAAATGGGAAGGGAGACACAGAGCGGCAAGGTACCTAAATGTCCGACTGCCCGCCCACAACATCAGAAAGTGAACATTGTTTTAAGCGCCAGCGTCCTGGATAGGTAAAACAATGTGAACGGAGTATGCCGAACAAAGAATGAACTTGCGGTTGTGGAATGACGTGGCTCGTCCGAAAACAGAACGGCACAGGGGGGAAAGTGCAGAATTATGAGTGGGAAAAGATTGCGTGGGAGGAGTTCTTTGCTTCAGTCTATACCGACCTGTCGGGATTGTCTGAAGGAAAGAAAATCGGGGTGGTAGAGAGCATTCTTTTTCCCGAAGAATCAGGAGTGTGGGGTGAGTGCTGTTATGTTTGAGGATCGAGACACGGAAAGGGATGTTTTATGCTGCCAGAGTTACCTGAGAAATTTTGCGAATAGGTTTTAGAAGGACGAGGGCACGAACATCGTAATTCGTTATTGGTAATTCGTTCGGATAAGATGGAGTGCCATGAGTTCTGCGATCAGACCGCCGCAAAAGAATACAGGAACTTTAGCCACGGAGCAATATCGAAGCCTACCTTTGGCGGGAGGAGGTCTGAAAACCTAAGAGCAAATATTCAATAGGAAAGCATAAAACAGACCGAGCTACGGGCAGGCGGTAAGTATAGTAGAGTCCGTTCGTTTTTTAGATCGTGAATGATAACCGAGATGGAATATGCTTGCATAAAATAGTATTAAAGAGAGTGATGCAAAAATAGTTTTCGTACTGAAATATCTCTATTATTAGAATAAAAAGTGAGCTAATCTCAATATTTTTAAAATTCGATTCTAAATTTCAGCTCTTTTTAATGGGTGTTTTTGATTTTTGCTACACTCTCTTAAATATAAAATCAATGATTCCTTTTAAAAAAAAATCATTAAAGTGGCGAATAGAAAGAAAACTATTTTTTTTCAAGTTCCATGTCCATAGCTTTGAAGAAACTGCTTGTCCAATCCTTAGCAAATAAGTTAGTAGCGATACGTTTTTTGCTTACTATTTCTACTGCTGTTTTATTACCTTGAGACTCATCAAAAAAAATTGCAACTAATTCTCCATAGGAGAAGGCACTACCAGATTTTTTAAATACAATATAATGTTCAGTCCTACCTCCTTCTTGTAATTCTAAATTTTGTAGTTTAGAAGCTTCAAGTGCAGCATTAAACACCTTTTCATATGAAAAATCATACGATTTAGAAATGCCGGAACCCTTACGATCCTTCATACTACCTACTGTAGCGCAAGCGAGAAGGGTAAGAATAATGAATAAAAATACTAATTTATTTTTCATATAATTACCTTATAAAAATATAATTGATATACATATATTATTAATATCAAGATTCTTTTAAGAAACGCAATTACTTCTTAGCATTCATTGAATTAAGTTCCGCCTCTAACGTTCTAAAAAAATTATTAGTCCAATCCTTTGCAAAAGCATCTATTTTTGATCTTTTTTGACTTACAACTTCTACATCAGTTTTAGAATCTTTAGGTGTAAAAAAAACTGCAATTAATTCTCCGCCACCTGCAATACCGGGAACTACAAGCCAACCAGTAAGAATTGCAGTTCCTTTTGACACTTTTCTCTTTAAAACCATATATTTTTGTTCTTTTCCTCCATCTGTTAATTCAAGATTATTCTGTTTAGATACTTCAAAGGTGGCAGAAAAAATTATATCATATGAGTATTCGTAAGTTTTTGTAATACCGCTACCCTTGCGATCTTTCATGCCTGAAGTTGTGGCACAGGCTATAATAAAAAATGAAAAACATAATAAAGAAATTATTTTCATGTAATCCTCCTAATAAAGAGAAATATGAGAGTTATTTGTGTCTTTCGCGGGCGGTTTTTAGTTTATGGATCGATTTAGAAAGCAATTGAATATTAGAGGAATTGTCTATGCCGCCTTTTGGAAGCGGAATTATATGGTAAACTTGATAGAAGCAAGCACTATGAAGAAGGATTTAAAAAACATATAGTCCTCTTTTTTAGGCCTGGTATATTGTTAAAGAAATTCAATAAAAGCTATAATAAATAATTCAATAAAACAAGAATTATTTTAAAAACAAGAGGACATATTTTTATTAATGCTTTAATAGTTAAGATTGGTGTATGAATCACGAATTATAAATATATAGATATTTATAAACCTCTACTTATTCCACAATAACTCCGTCAATGATAAATGATGAGTGTAGAGTCTAAAGAATATGATATTGAATTTAGAATGAAGAAATAAACTTAACATTAATAATTACGGTAGGAGGACAAATGAGAGTGTGTTTTATTAATATTTAACTGCGCGTGAAAATTGGGCAATTTTTATGTTGTTGTTATTATTTTATTTATATAAAATAATAAACTTGTAAAGATACATAATTAAATAGTTATAATTAGAGTGTGATTGAGAACTTAAGAGCAATATTTATAAAGACATAAAATAATAGAGGGCGGACTGTATATTGACAGGAAACCTGATCAACCCATCAACCCCATATTTAAAAACCACACCCAATATTGACGATCCGCCCTCAGCTAAAGTATTCCGGCAATTAATCATGAAGAAAACCTTTCGGGATTATCAATTTGAATTTGCCCTGACTAACCCGGGTATAAGGTCTTTGTAATTTACGATACTTCGCTGGTTTAGTAGCAGTGATACTTGGTGAAACAAGATTATTACTAATTGATTTTACAGACGGAATATTTAAACTTTTAACCTTTATCTCTGATATAGGTTTGACCTTAAGTAAACGCTTCCTTAAGCCTGAAAAGAGAGCGCTATTAGACGAATACGTTACAGGTTTGATTATGTTCATAAGCGATAAGGTTGCATCAGGGAATTTCAAAGGTTTTAGCTTGAAATCTTTAAGGTATTTGTGTAGCGTTCCAATTTCAGGCAAAGTATTAGACACTTTATAATTTCGAGCCAATGATAATAATGAATCAAAAGGGTTCTTATTCATAATTAAGCCTCATAAGTTAAAGGTTTAGAATAAAATATCCGGTTACTGTGGTTACTATTGTTGTAAATATTAGTCTTACAGCGAAAATATGGTTACTCTTGTGGTTACTCTGAGGTACGCTTAAATCATATGATTTAGATATAAATAAGAATAGAGGTAAAAAGAGTAACCGGAGTAACCAGAGTAACCACAGTACTGAGAGTAACCGGAGTAACCGGAAAAAAAGAGATTTATTATGATAGGATATACTTGCCATAATCAGATTTCCTTATAATTCCTTCTTCAAGAAGAACAGGCAATAATTTTTTAATATTATAGGATTCTTTTCCGAGAGCTTTGGCAATGTCAGAGGGGGACAGTGGATTAACGGCACTGGAAATAACATCAATGATCTGCTGGCGTTCTATTGAACGCTGATAATCGGCGGCATTCCCTAATAAAATCCATTTCTTTTTATCATGATCGAAGTTGAGAGCAAGTTCTTGTTCTTCAACATCTCTTCCAGTAATGTGTAAAGTAGCATCTGACCTACCCCGTGAACGATCAAGAATTAAAATGGAATCTGCACACCCGGAAAGCCCAGTAGTGCCGGAAATCATATCGAGTGGGTCATCTGCAATTGATTTTCTTAAATGATGAACTAAAATAATACCGATATGATAATCATCAGCAAGTTTTTTGAGCCCCGATATTGCCTCATAATCTTCAAGATATAAATTTCCATTCTTGGAACCGGATGAACGGATACGAGCAAGTGTATCAATAACAATCAGCCTGACATCAGGATGAGATTCAATCCATATTCTGAGTTCGTCAAGTCCCCCCTTATCAAGACGCTTCCATTCAATAAAAAAATGGGCATCTGTCGAGGAAAAACCTTGCTGAGTGTAATTATAAAGGCGTGACTTTAACCGGCGTGGTGGGTCCTCCAATGCAAGGTAGAGAGAGACCCCTTGAGGAACCTGAATTTTGTCAAGCGCTTTAACGCCTATTGATACGGAAATGGCAAAGTCTAAGCACATCCACGATTTACCAATTTTTGGTTTTCCGGCTAAAATTGTTAAACCTTCTGGTAATATCCCGGGAATAATAAATTTATGTTCGGGAAAGACTGTAATTGCTAATTCAAAGGCAGTGAAATGATATTTAGAATGATCATTACCGTTTGCAGGTGATAATTTTTGGTAAAGATCAGCGAAATACTTTTGAGAATTAGAAATTAATTCTCCGGCGGTTAGGTTGCCGGTGAAACCAGCATTAACGAGACGCTGACCGAACATGATTAGTTTGCGCTGTAAGTGTTTTTCTTTAAGAACCGAAATAAGATAATCGATGTTGCCAGAAGAGAGAGAACGGTTTGAGCACTCGGATAAATATGTATAACCACCGATTTGAGAATGTTGATTTTTATCCTTTAGACTTTGACTAACCGAAACAATATCGACCGGCAGATTGTTAGAAGAAAGATTCTGGATAGCATCGAAAATAAGCTGATGCTTCAAAAGAGAAAAATAATCCTTTTTGATGTTTGTGATTTTCTCTGATTCGGACTGTTCCAGAATCATAAGAGCGCCTAAAAGGGTTTGCTCAACATCCGGGGCAGAGGGTAATGGTTTAGACATAAGGCTCCGTGAAATGTTCCTTAATTATTGGTTAAAACTTTTCGTGATTCGCAGAATTCCAGAACGTCAGAGAGTTTATAACGGACCGCACGTCCCAGTTTAGAATAGGGAATCCCGCATCGGTTAAATCGATGATTCCTAAGTGTAGGAAGGGCTAAATGGGTAATCTGCGATACTTCATTCTCTGTGACATATAGGTTCTTTGTCTCATTCATATTTTACCTCATCTGTGGTAAATATATATGTTATTTTGAAGGTATATCTTATTTGCCCTCAATTATAATAGCGGTACAAAATGTGTTCCATGCGGTACAAAATGTGTTCCGAAGGAAAAAAAATGAAGTTTAATTTAAGAAATATTCCAGGAGATATTGAAATCAGGGCAGTAGTAAAGAGTATATCCTGTATGAAGACAATTTTTAAAGTGGAGATGAATTTCTTTATTGCATTCTAATATCTGTTTAAAAGAACGGTGTATTGATTGAGACACACTACGTCTAATAGTATCTGACTGAGAGTGAATTTTGCGGGACTTGCCCTTTTTATTTGTATACTTTTTTAATTCCTTTAAAAGGGATAAATTTTCTTCTTTGAGATAGGAAACTTTATCTGGATTTCCAGATTCTTCGGCAAGTTCTATATCAATTTTATTTTCTTTTATCCTTTTAATATATGCATTTCTTGTTTTAGGATCAATGGCATCAATAGATCGGAAGAG
>JAMCVO010000318.1 GCA_023475715.1 Actinomycetota bacterium | reverse complement strand
CGGAGGAGGAACCATGCCCGCTTAAGCCTTCAAATGGTTTTCTCAATACCCATCCTGGTTTATCAATTTATTTTTTATCACGAAATTTTAGATGCTAACGAAATTATTTAATAATAAGCAAATTAAAATTTTTTTGATATAATTTTAATAATTTACTTTAAATTAGGAGAATTTATGGATACTGAGTTTGAAGGGAAAAAGGGTAACGGCAGGCTGCTTATAATCAGCTATGATATCATAGGCAAGCAGATGGCCGGGCCTGGCATCAGATTTTATGAGTTTGCCAAAATTCTGTCCAATTATATTGATGTTACTCTGGCAGCTCCAAATAGAATTGATATAAATACTGAAGGTTTCAGGGCGGCAACTTATGATACCGGCAATTATAAAACTCTAAAGAGACATACGGAAATTTCAGACATCATACTTATCCAGGGACATATTCTTCATTACTTCCCATTTTTAAAAAATTATAAGGGCAAGGTAATAGTTGATCTCTACAATCCTTTCAATCTTGAAAGCCTTGAGATGTTCAGAAATAACAATATGGCTGAAAGAATGCGCATTGATAAAAGCAATATAGATCTTTTAAAATTTCAGCTCACAGTTGGCGACTTTTTCATATGCGCCAGTGAAAAACAAAGAGACTATTGGCTGGGCATGTTAAATGCAATGGGCAGGATAAATCCATTCAACTATGACTGGGATGATACGCTAAAAAAACTAATCGATGTCGTACCTTTCGGCATCCCTTCCACACCTCCCCAGCATACAGGTGAGGGCATAAGGAAGTTTATGCCTGCTATTAAGGACGATGATTTGATTGTATTATGGGGCGGGGGCATTTGGAACTGGCTGGATCCGATAACAGTCATAAAAGCAATATGGGAAATAACCAGAAACAGGAAGGACATAAAGCTTGTATTTAGTGGAATAAAGCACCCTGATCCCAAGCTGCCGGAGATGAAAAAATGTATTGATGCAATAAATTTAAGCAAAGAACTGGACCTGTATGACAAATTTGTATTTTTCAACGAATGGACACCTTACGGAATAAGACAAAATTTTCTTCTTGAATCAAATGCAGGGCTTTCAATTCATCAGGAAAAGATAGAGACAGAGTTTGCTTACAGGACAAGAGTGATGGACTATATATGGGCCAAGCTTCCCATAATAACTACAGAGGGTGATTCAATTGCAAAAATGGTAAAAGATGAAAATATAGGCGAGGTAGTGAAGTATGAGAGTACCCATCAGCTTGCAAGAGTTATTGAAAGCATTCTGGCTAACAGGAGCCTGAAAGATATTTACAGGAAAAATCTTGAAAAAATAACGCCAAGGTTTTACTGGGAAAATGTGACGAAACCGCTTATTAATTACTGTCTTGAAGCTGACTATGCTTCAGATAAAAAGAAAATAGTGGAGTTAATCGATGCTCAAAACAGCAAAATTTCAAACATAATAAAATCCAATTTCAGCGGTGCAACCAATATACTTGTTATGACTTCGGATTTATACCAGGATAAGAATATATTAAAAGGCGAGGATATTGGCAAAGTATTTTATCTGGAAGTTGACAGCGACCAGGATAATTTAAAAGCTGATCTTGGGGTTCTTGATAAGATTGGCATCTTAAAGTCAAAAATAATGAGCAGAACCAGGTTTGATGGTGTAATAATAAACAACACATTTAAGAGAATTACTCCCAAATTTTTTTATGATCTTTTAAATGTGGTTGGAATGAAACTCAAATCTGATGGAATTTTATTCTTTTCCATACCTGAAAACAGGGGTTTCCTAAAGACATTTACCGGAGAAAAAACTGTTAACAGGACAGGTGAAAGAATAGACGAATTTACAATTGAATTCATGTTTAAGAATACGGGTTATGAAATAGTCAGCAAAGGTACCTGGGATAAAATTGAATTAAATGATAAAGAAAAAGAGCCCGGAGGGAAGACAGGCAACTATCAGGTCCAGGATTTATATGGTAAAAATGAACTTCTGGGCTTATACGAAATTAAGCTTTCAAGAAAAGATTTTAAAGAACTGACACTTCTTAAGGGCTTAAATATCCTTGAATCTGAAGAGTTTGCTAAGGATAAAAGCCTCAAAAGCAAGATAAGAAAATATATGTACCTTTTAACCAGCCTGTATTTTGAAAACTTGCGCAAAAGTTATAATTCTTCGATACAGGCAATCAACAACAATATACAGCTGCAGATAAACAGGGAAATAAATGAGCTTAATTTCAAAAATAGAGAAAGAATGTTATTCATTTACTATAATATTTTTAAAACCCTTGAAAGGCAAATATCAAATTTGAGCATAGATATTGGTAATATCAGAGGAAAACTTGAGGGAATGGGCAGCCATTGGGACGATGAGAACAGAGACCTTGATGAAAGACTGGAAGTTTTACTCGGTGACCTGGACAATCTTGACAGAATTATGGGTCTTACGCTGTCAAACAAGTATTATATTGCTAAGAAATTGTAGATTTTTTCATTTGTAAATGATCTGGGGGGAATTGGGTTGAATTATTATGGAGAAGGAGAGAAGTAATTTGAGTCTGACAAAGTCAATACTATTAATTTTGTTAAGCATAGCTATCGCTGTAGGCGGCCAGGTCTTGCTAAAGCTGGGTCTTAACAAAATAGGCAGCGTAAATGTTAACAGCCTTGACGGCCTGGGGCATCTTTTTTTAGGCATTATTAAGAGCCCGATGGTTATGGTCGGGCTTTTTTGTTATGTGATTTCAGCAGCTATCTGGCTTGTAGTATTATCAGCAGTTGAATTGAGTTTTGCATATCCATTTATAGGCTTAACATATGTTTTGATATTGTTTATCTCGAAGTTTGTTCTCAAAGAAGATGTTAATCCTATTCGCTGGGCTGGAGCTGCCATAATAACTATTGGTGTTGTAGTAATCTCTCGCGGATAGGTTAAAATTTTAATTGAAAACCAACAGGAGCACAGCAATTGGTAACTTGTGATTATCCCTCCATCTCACTTATTACAGTAAATTATAACGGCTTGAGGTTTTTAAAAAACCTTTTTAATTCCATTTCAAAGCTTAATTACCCTGAAGATAGAATTCAGGTAATAATGGTAGATAATAGTTCAACAGATGATTCGGTCGAATTTGTCAGAAGCAGCTTTCCGGAAGTTGAAGTTTTGGTTTTAAATAAAAATTCAGGTTATGCAGGTGGTAACAATGAGGGGTTTAAGCATGCCAGGGGTCAGTATGTAGCATTAATCAATAATGATTGTGCTGTTGATCGGAATTGGCTGACAGCCATGGTTGATATTATGAACTCCAGTTATGATGAAAATAAAGTTGGAGCTGTCAGTTCAAAAGTCGTCTTTTATTACAAGTATCTCATTCTTGATTTTTTTATTGGGAGTGAAGGAAAGATTAGTTCGGGCGACAGTAATGATATTTATAGTGCAAAACTTTCGGGATTTAATATTACATGTTCTGATAGCAGGGAAAAAGATCTGCTTGAGAAAAGCCTGAAATTTCTTGAGGGATTTCATCTCCAGTCAAGAGATGCTAAAAATGGTAAATTTGTATATAAACTAAAAGCAAAGGCAACGCTGGCGGTGCCAATTCCTGCTGGCGGGAACAATGTTACCCTAAGCTTTGATTCAGGCTCTCTTAATGAGAAAAATAGATTGATAATTGCTATCTCCGGTAAAGAGATTTACAGTACCGGTCTTGATGAAACCGGTAAAAATATAGTGCTCGATTTAACCAGGGATTTATTCTATTTAAAAAAAGATATCATCAACAGCTGCGGAACTGAAATAAACAAAGCTTTTTATTCCAGAGATAGAGGTTTTAATAAAATTGATGAAGGGCAGTTTGATAATGTTGAAGAAATTTTTTCACCAAGCGGAAGCAGCCTCTTAATAAACAGACAGCTCCTGGAAGAGGTTGGCCTTTTTGATAGAGACTTTTTTACATATTATGAAGATATAGATTTATTCTGGAGGGCCAGGCTAAAGGGATGGAGAGTTTTTTTTGCTCCTGGTTCTGTTGCCAGGCACTATCATTGCGGAACCGGTAAAGAATGGTCTTATAGTTTTACATACCATGTTATCAGAAACAGATTGCTTATGATTTACAGGTGCGGATGGGCAGGCATATTTGTAAGAAGCTATGCGGGTTTTATCCTATCGAGCATCAAAAGCACAGCTTCTTATATTGCAAGCGTTGTTCTGGGCAGAAAACAGGACAGGATTGACATCGGCATCAGGTTTCGAATCTTTTTCGAGCTTTTTTACCTGTTGCCAAAAAATTTGATTTCAAGGTTAAAAATCAGGTCTTTAATGACAGTTCCTGATAATTCTATAAAAAGCTGGATAAAAAAATTTTGATTTAGAATAAAAAGTTTTTAAATAATAACTGGTGTTATAAATGATAAGAATTGGCATATATGACAGATATCTGTCTACCCTGGGAGGCGGAGAACGCTACAGCTGTAAGATGGCGGAGATACTATCACGCCAGATCGATTATAGTGTTGATCTGGTGACTGATATTTATTCCGATCTTGGTAAGGTTTCTTCCCGGTTAAATCTTGATTTAAGCAGAGTTAGCCTAAAAGTATTTCCCTTTTTATCAGAAGAATATGCAAAACGCATCACTGGCAATTATGACATTTTTATTAATGCTACCTATTTAAGCTCATTGCCTGCGTTTGGCAAAAGAAATATTTACCTGTGTTATTTTCCCACAAAATTTGATGTTGATTTTAGATTTATCCATCGATTTCTATTATTTTTTTTCAGACCATGCGCCGTCTGGCTCTACAGGCTGGCGGACAGGATAAATAAGGATTTTAAAGATATAGAAGTAATAGAAGGGCTTTATGATATTAAAAAATTCTTTTTAAGGAGAGGGAGCTGGAGCAGTGGCAGGGCAGTTTTATCATATAAAAATGTAGTGAAACCTATAAGAGTAGGATTTAAAAATCCGGTAACTTCAAAAGTTAATGCCATGTCCTGCAGGATCAGTCTTATAGAACCTGAAAATAAAAAAATAATTTATGAAAAATTAATCACTCTAAAACCCGGCGAGAAAAAAATAATAGAAATTCCTTTTGGCAAATTTAACGGATTTGAAACATTAAAAGAATCCGGTCCGGTAAAAGAAAGTTTTAATTACATTCTGGAAATAATTTCAGACACTTTTATTCCTGAACAGAAGACAGCAAGCTTCAAGGATTCAAGAACTCTTGGTGCGGTGCTTTATTGTGAGACTGACATCAGTATTTTTAAAAAGGTGATTTTAAAAATACTGGGTTTTGTCCCGCTTTTTCTGGTGTCATATCCAAAGGATTTTAAATTTCTTGACAGTTATAACAGAATTCTCTCTATATCGCAGTATTCAAAAAAATGGATAAGAAGATTATGGGGCAAAGAAAGCACCATTCTTTACCCTCCGGTGGATGTTGAAGATTTTGCACCGGCAGGCAAAGATAACATCATATTGAGCGTTGGCAGATTTTTCCCCGAGCATCATAACAAGAAGCAGCTGGAGATAGCTCAAAATTTCATTGACCTTTATACTAAAAACCCTGAAGTTATGAAAAAATTCACGTTATGCCTTGCAGGCGGAGTGGAGAATAAAACAGAGCACATGGATTATGTGAAATCAATTATAAAGCTGAGTGAAGGCTTTCCAATAAAGGTTTTGACAAATATTGACTGGGATAAGCTTGTAGAGCTTTTTTCCCGATCACTTATTTTCTGGCATGCTTCGGGGATGGGAGAAGATGAAAACAGGCACCCTGAGAAATTTGAGCATTTTGGAATAACAACTGTTGAAGCCATGGCTTCAGGCTGTATTCCCGTGGTAATAAATAAAGGCGGCCAGACTGAAATAATTCAAAATGGTTATAACGGTTTTCTTTTTGAAAGCTGGGATGAATTAAAAGAAATAACTTTAAAGATTTGCAGCGGCGATACAAGCTTTAATTCAATAAAAGAAAATGCCATAAATAGCTCAAAAAAATTTTCCAGTGTAAATTTTGAAAGAGAACTTCTGGATTTGATACAAATAGAAATTGATAATATAAACAGCATTTAAGAAAGCAGTAAAGCTTGGAACTAAGTATAATTATAGTTAATTTTAACAGTTTATCTTATATTAAAAAATGTATTGAAAGCATGTTTTCAATACTGAAAACTGAAGGTTTTAAATGGGAAGTTGTTGTGGTTGACAATAATTCCAATGACGGAAGTATTGATTATTTCAAGAATCTCCAATCTCAATTTGATAATTTTATTGTTATTGCAAATAGCCATAATAAAGGTTTTGCAAAAGCTTCCAACATAGGAGCTGGAAGTGCTTCAGGAAAATTTCTGCTGTTTTTAAATCCCGACACAGAATTTATTGAAACCGGAATGCAAAAAGTACTGGATTTTTTCAATTCAAAAAATAAAATGGAAAAAATAGGGATTGTCGGAGCTAAGCTTCTAAACTCTGATGATTCAATCCAGTACAGCTGCAGATCTTTTCCGACACTTGCAAGGCAGTTCTATGAAAGCTATTTTCTTTATAAAGTATTTTCCCGCTCAAAAATTTTTGGGTCCTATTTTTTATCATATTGGGATCATGAAAACATAAGAAAAGTTGACTG
>JAMCVO010000057.1 GCA_023475715.1 Actinomycetota bacterium | reverse complement strand
AGAAAATGGCCGATTAGGAACACTGGGATTTTGATTTTTATACTCGTACCGATCCTTGTATTTGTTTCACTTATTTTTTCAGTCCTTTTATTTGAAAGAATAAAGGGCTGGAAATTTTATCGTGGTACGTTGTTGCTTCCTTACATCACATCTATAACTGCTGTTGGGCTCTTCTTTTCCCTTTTTTTTCAGGGCAGAGGAATGCTTAATACATTTTTTAAGCTTATTCATCTTGATTTTTTAACAATTGACTGGCTTGGCTCAACTAAATTTGCTTTGCCTGCAATTATGTTTGTAATCCTATGGAGGGAATTTGGTTTTGGCACCATGCTTTTTTTGGCAAGGCTTACTACTGTTTCCGAAGAACTGTTCGATGCCGCAAAAATTGATGGTGCAAACTGGTTTCAAAGACTGATCCATGTCGTGATTCCACAACTAGGGACTGTCATAGAATTTTATGTTTTCATCATGATAGTGACCATGCTTAGCTGGGTATTCAACTATGTTTATGTCATGACATTGGGAGGGCCTGCGAGAAGTACTTATGTAACAGAACTATATATATTTCTAGAGGCATTTAAAATGAATAAAATGGGCGTTGCTGCCGCAGTATCAATTGTACTATTTGCCATAACCGCTATCCTTGCTTTTGCATCATTTAAGTTTAGAACCAGGTTGTACAAGGAGTATGAATAAAAAGGTGAGGTTTATGGAAAATAATTCAAAAAAACGAATAAGAGGAGTATTTATCGAGACTGGAAGGCAGTTTATTTTAGTTATAGCTTCGGCAGTCGTGCTGTCGCCTATCGTATATATAATTTTGGCATCCTTCAAAACAAAGATGGATTATATAAAAAATCAGATCGGTCTGCCAAACCCATTTGTTTTAGATAATTACCGGGCACTGATTAAAGATGGGCAGCTTTTTATCTGGTTTAAGAACTCCACAATAGTTACAGTTATATCAGTCGCTATAGCAGTCGCAATATCAGCAATTGCTGCCTATGCATTCAGCAGGATTAATTTTACCGGAAGAGAAAAAATTTTTAATTTTATTATTGCCCTGATGATAATACCGCCTATAGTCATGATCATACCACTGTTTGTTCTGGCAACAAGAGCACACCTTGTAAATACATACTGGAGCGCAATAATAATTTATGTCGGGCTTATGCTACCTTTCAATATTTATCTTTTAAGGAATTTTTTTATAACAATACCTGAATCCATTGTCGATTCAGCAAGAATTGATGGCTGCGGTGACTGGGGTATTTTTACAAGGATCATTATTCCGCTGAGCAGGTCTGCCCTTATAACTCTAATTGTAGTAAGTGTTTTATGGGTCTGGAATGAACTTTTAATAGCGCTGATATTCCTGCAAAAAGATGAACTTACAACACTTATGGTTGGGCTTATACAGTTCCAGGGAAGGTTCAGGATCAATCAACCGGTAATACTTGCAGGAATTTTTGCTTCAATGGTACCTATGATAATTATTTACCTTATAGGTCAAAGATTCTTTGTAAGAGGTTTGACTGCGGGGGCATTGAAGGGAGAATAATATGGTACTTAGGATGAATAAAGATATTATTTCTGGAGAAAAAATGGATAAAGATGACAGGAGAACCCTGGAGATAGAAGAAAAAATAAAAGAGGTTAGGCTGATTATTGAACGGCAGAATCTCAAGGGTATTATACTTACTCAGCAATATAATTTATATTGGCTGACAGCCGGAGGCAATAACCACGTATTGTGGGATGACCAGAACAGCCTGATCGGAATATTGATCACAAAGGACAGAGTAATTGTTATAGCTGAAAATGGTGATTTCTGGAGAGTCCAGGATGAAGAATTCTTTAATTACCCTTTTGAATTTGTCAAATATGAATGGTACAGCAACAGCCAGGCAAAAGAATCAATCAGAATTGCAGGTAATGGAAGATATGGAACTGATACTCATAACCCCGCATTTCCTGATCAGATTAATATAAATCCATATCTGAGCCAGTTTCGTTCAGTATTTCAACCTTATGAGGCTGAAAGATATATAAAGTACGGAAAAGAAGCTGCAGCTATAATTACTGATGTATGTAGTGATTCAAAACCCGGAATCCGGGAAAATGAAATTGCAGCAACATTTGCAGCAGAATGTATTAAGAGAGGCTTTACGATATTTGTCCAATTGCTTGGTGGCGATGAGAGATCGTTTAAATACAGGCATCAGGTTGTAACTGATAAGAAGATTTTAAAACATTATAGTTTTTGCGGTGTAGGAAAATATCAGGGTTTTACTTATCCGATAAACAGAATTGTGTCTTTTGGCGACCCCAATAAAACACTTCTGAAGAATAATAGAAAAATTGAAACCGTCTATGCTTTATTGAATACAAATGCAAAAATCGGAACAAACTTAAGTGAAATATATAAAAAACTTCCGGAGATATATGACTCTGTTGGAATAAGCCCCGAAGAGTGGCGAAACCATTCAATTGGCGGAACAACCGGTTATCTGGCCAGGGAAAACCAGATTATGGACGGTGTCGATTATGTTATAAAGGAGAATAATATGATCGGGTGGAATCCTTCATTGCCGGGGGTCATGGCAGAAGACGTATATATTCGCAGAAAAGAAAATCTTGAATTTGTCACATGGGATGACAGATGGCCCATGCAGGAAGTAATGGCTGAAGGAAGAAAGGTAATAAGACCTGCAATAATGGTGATTTAACAGAAATGAAATTGAATTCTTTGAGAAATTAACAGTTAAAAAATAATAAACTTGCGAGGTGGAATAATATGATGAAAATGGGAATAGTCGGAATGGGTAAAATGGCACAGGCCCATGCACAGTGGATTTTAGATAACAGGGAAATGTCTCTTATTGCAATATGTGAAAAAAATAAATCAAGACACAAGGAAATAGAAGCGCAGTATAAAGTACCTGTTTTTTCTGATATCGATCAGTTCTTAAAGATAAAAGATATGGATATGGTTGTAATAGTCACGACAAATGAAGTCCATGAACAGCTAACAATAAAATCCCTTAACAGCGGCAGGGATGTAATAGTAGAAAAACCCATGAGCGTAAATTATGAAAGCACTCACCGCATGATAAAAGCTGCAGAAAAAAACAAGAAACAGATATACGTTCACCATTCTAGCCGCTGGGACAGGGATTTTCTTTTGATTAAGGAAGTTATAAGCTCCGGACTTTTAGGTGAAATACTTGTACTTAAAGCTTTTGTGCTTTTCTGTGATGAAGGTTGGCCAAGCTGGGGGATAGAAGGGATGGCAAATCCCTGGAGAGTAAAAAAAGAGTTCTATGGTGGAATGCTTTTTGACTGGGGCCCTCACCTTGTAGACCAGACTCTCCAGATAATGGGCAGAGACCCTGTCAGTGTTTTCGGGATACTTCAGAATGCTGTCTGGTCAAGTGAAGTAGACGATCATTTCCTGGCAATACTGAACTTCAAAGGCAATGTATACCATCAGCTGGAATGCAGCAATAATAGCCGTATCACTCTTCCGAGATGGCACATAATAGGTACAAAAGGTACTTTGAAGGTGAAAGGTAAAAACGAGCCGTTCTGGGATGAAATAGAGATTAATTACATCAGGAATGATGGAAATAACGAAATAGAAAACTTAAAGCTTGTCGGTATTAAAGAATCGGGCCTTGAAGGGGGATTTTATAAGGATCTGATCCAGCATATGAAGGGGGGGAAGAAAAATTTTGTGACCATGTATGAAGCCAGCGAAGTTGTACGGATACTTGACCTTATAAAGCAATCCAGTGAAAAGGGCGAAGTGTTAAAAGTATAATGAACAGAATGTAATTTCATGTGATTTCATTAATTTAGTTGAAATATTTAATAAAGGCGGATTATAAATGACATTTAGATCAAGACAGTGGCTTACTGAAGCACAGACAATTTCAAAAATACTCGAGCAGTCTCCTTATATTGATAAATTAAAAAGAATTACAACTGCTGAATTTAAATCGCGCCAGCAGAAGGTAATCGAAGCACTTACATTTAATGGAATAGATTGTGCATTTGTATACTCAAATGAACATTATAGCGGGGATATTCCTTATCTTGCGGGAAATACAAATATTACTATCGAGCCTGTAGCCGGTGTGATAGGCAAAGGCGGTTTTCACTTGCTTGCCGGGCTGGAAGGTGGATATGTTGCAGAACAGCTTGCTCCAAGAGCAGGAGTTAAAGTTCATAAGGTAGAAATGCTGAAGCTTGCTGACGAAGATTATCCGGTAGATGCTGAAAAACTTGAGGATGTTATAGGGCAGGCTGCGGATGGAAAGCCTAAAGTTGTAGGACTTCTAACCTCCAGAGCAGTATTTCCTGTGGATATGTACGAATACATCCTTTCATATCTGGGAAGTTCGGGGGAAGTTGTTGATGCCCAAACTCTTTATTACAAAATAAAATATGAAAAATCAGAAGCTGAAATGGACCTTATAAGAGATGCAAGCCTGGTCTGTGATGAAATGCTCAAAGGGATGCTTGCCATATTGAAGCCCGGCATGTACGAGAGTGAAGTTTCAGCATGGGGATATGCAATCGGGCAAGAGCTCGGTGCTGAAGAATTTGGCTTTGATGTTATGGTTACTGCAAATGAAGCTAATAGGACGCTTATCGGGAAAGCCCTTAACAGGAAGATAAATGAAGGCGATTTAGTCCAACTTGGAGTTGCACCCAAAAGAGATGGTCTTACGGCATGCGAAAGGGCAAGTATAGTTGCAACTCTGGATCCTAAAAAAATAACAGACCAGCAGAAATTTTGGATTGAATTTGTAGAGGAAGCCTTCAGAGTTGGGTTAAACAGTTATATAAAGATAGCAAAAGAAAACCTGCCAGCAAAGATCCAGGAGCAGGCTTTAGTTGATTATTTCAGATCACGCGAGGATGAGGTATCAGCAATGATCGGTAAAAAGATAGATCTTGTAAGACAGAAACCATATACCGGTACCCATAATGCCGGTTATACCGAATGCCAGGAATTTTATGGAGCGATTACTTTAAATTCCGAAGAACCTCTTGGCAATAGGATTGTCACAATGCTGGATGTCGCAGTTAGAGGTGTGGGGAATATGTGGAACGAGATAGTCATTCCGGACTTGGATTTTATTTTAGTTGAGAAGACTTTAGGTAAATTTGGCAGGGATGTCGAAGTTTTAAATAGACTTCCAATAAATGTCCAGCATCTTGTTGGTGCAAAATATTAAGCTCCTGCAAAATTTTTGGACAATAATAATATTATAATTACATTTAACAGGAGGTTTGAGGAAAGATGGATAAAGATATTAGTGGAGATTTGATGCTGAATCTGTATGAGGGAATGCTAAAAATCAGACTTTTTGAACAGGCCCAATCAAAAGTTTTTACCACAGAGCAGGAAGGCTTTACACACCTGTACATTGGAGAGGAGGCGATAGCAACCGGAGTATGCCACAATTTAAATAAGGATGATTATATTACAAGCACACACAGAGGTCATGGACATATGATAGCCAAGGGCGGAGATATGAACAAAATGATGGCAGAGTTATATGGAAGGACAGACGGTTACTGCAAAGGCAGAAGCGGTTCTCTACATATAGCTGATTTCAGCATTGGAGTTTTAGGTGCAAATGGCATTGTTAGTGCGGGCATTCCAATTGCTTCCGGTGCTGCATATTCAGCTAAATTAAGAGGAACGAAACAAGTTGCAGTAGCTTTCTTTGGAGATGGAGCTACAACTGAGGGTTGTTTCCATGAAGGTGTGAACATAGCATCTGCCTTCGATTTGCCTGCTGTTTTTGTTATAGAAAACAATATGTATCTTGTTGGAACAAGATTTGACAGGGTTTGTAAAGTATATGACAACCTAGCTTCCAAAGCGTCAGGATATGGTATTCCCGGAGTAAACATTGACGGCAATGACGTAATTGAAGTTTATAAGGCTTCAAAAGAAGCAATTGAAAGAGCAAGAAATGGTAAAGGCCCGACACTGATAAACTGCCTTACTTACAGGCATCATACACATTTTGAAGGGGACCTGGACGTAAGGAGTAAAGATGAAATTGCCTACTGGTTGGACAGAGACCCAATAAAAAGGATTGAGAAAAAATTATCGAGTGAAAAAATATTGGATGAAGCAGGAAGAAAGTCTTACATAGCTAGGGTTCAGAAAATGGTTGATAAAGCTGTAGATTTTGCAAGAAAAAGCCCTAAACCTGCTCCAGAAACAGCATTTGAGGATGTATATGCAGATTAAATATTTATATTTATTTTAAAAATTATCGGGAGGTTTGAATAATGATAGAACTATCTTTTAGAGAAGTTATAAGAGAAACCATGAGGGAGGAGATGAGAAGAGATAGCAATATTTTCCTAATAGGAACGGATGTTGGTCCTTATGGCGGAGAATTCAGGGTCAGCGGGAATCTTTACAGCGAATTTGGAGAATGGAGAGTTAAGGATACTCCCATTTCAGAACAGGGAATCATAGGTCTTTCACTTGGGGCCGCAGTGACAGGATGCAGGCCAATTGCTGAAATTCCATTCAATGATTTTATTACAATGGCAATGGATCAGATTGTAAATCAGGCTGCAAAATTTCGTTACACTTTTGGCGGCCAATGTATTGTTCCAATAGTAATAAGGAC